>PSRJ01000039.1 GCA_003175985.1 Terriglobia bacterium | reverse complement strand
ATTGGCAGACGCGCTGGATTTAGGTTCCAGTTCCCGCAAGGGAGTGGGGGTTCAAGTCCCTTCATCCGCACCAGATTAACCCACCACTTATTGTTTGCGACGCAGTCAATTGTGCTCGCCGGCCGGGTCGATGAGAGCCTGCATGACCGCATTCTCGAAATCGGGGTTCATCGAGCGGTTCGGGCCGGCGGCCTGGATCATGAATAGCCCCACGATCTTCTCTTTGGGATCGACCCAGAAATGAGTGCCGAATGCGCCATCCCAGCCGAAGCTCCCGTTGGAAATCGGCGTATCGGCCGCGATATGGTCGCTGATGACTTGCACGCTTAGCCCGAATCCGCGGCCTTTCGCGCGGCCGGGGAGCGTATCGGGCACGAACACCGACGACATCAGCTCGACGGTCTTTGGCCCGAGCAAACGTTTGCCGTTCAGTTCACCCCGATTGGCCAGCATCTGGCCGAACTGCAGGTAATCTTCAGCGCTGCTCATCAGTCCCCCGCCGCCTGACAAATAGGTTGGGCTGTTCAACCAGATCGCCTTGGTCTCCACTCTCGTCAGCGCGCTATTGGCCCCGCGGTACTGCGTGGCGATTCGCGAAAGCTGTTCCGCCGAAGGACGGAAGGATGTGTCCTTCATGCCGAGCGGATCGAAAACGCGCTCGCGGACAAAGCGGTCGAATGGCTGGCCTGTAATCACCTCGACGACCCGCTCGAGCGTGTCCCATGCCGCCGTGGCGCTATACTGCCAGCGCGTGCCCGGTTGAAAATCGAGCGGCGTCGTAGCGAGGCGCGGGATGTAGTCGGCCAGGCTCTCACCGGCCTTGAGCGCAATCTTCGCCACTTCCGCGCTGCTTGCCGGTCCGCCGGTGTTGAGGCCGTTGACGTGTGTCAGCAGATCCTGAATTGTGATCTGGCGTGTTGCGGGGACGGTGTAGAAGAGGGGCGGCGCGCCGGGCTCGGGGGCGCGGCCAGGGGCGCCTGCGGGCCGTTCCTGTATTACTGCGACTTTCATGTCTTTGAATTCGGGAATGAACTTCGACACCGGATCGGTCAAGCGGAGCTTGCCTTCTTCCATCAGCATCAGAACCGACGTGCCCACCACCGGCTTGGTCATCGACATGATCCAAAAGAGCGAGTCTTTGGACATCGGCTTCTTGGCTTCGACATCCGCCAGCCCGTGCGCTTCGAAGTGCGCGATCTTGCCATTGCGGGCGACGAGGGTCACGGCGCCCGAGATGTCATGTGCGTCCATGTGGCGCTGAACCATGTCGTGGACGCGCGCAAGACGCTCCGAAGAGAAGCCGGTCTGTTCGGGTTTTGCGGTCTGGATAGATGCCGCCAGCGCAGGCAGGGCGGCGGCGAAAATCAAGGCGAGAACACATGCGGAACGTCTCATTGGCAACTCCTGAATGAGGCGAGTCTATCACAAAGTCCCCGCCCACACCGGTCACACGCGGCCGAAATATTTCTTAGGGCAGATTACAAGCAGTTTAAGTCCTGAAACGTTATGAGCGACCGCGAATGGTATAGTTCACTTTGCGGAAGGAGTGCGGAATAAGACCGGCACCGTCGACCGTGACGGTGCCGGTTAACCTACGCCGGGTTTCGGCCTTACTTCAATAACGCGAGTACGTCAGCCGCCATCTTCTCGTGAGTTGCGGCAATGGCGCGACCTGCGTTTGCTTCTTCGCGGAAACCCACCGCAGCGAACTCAAATCGGGCAGCCGTGCCGGGAGCCGCGAGGTTCTTCGCGACTGGCGTATTCCGCAGATTGGTCGCTGCCCGTTCATATCCGGCAGCTTTGGTGTCCAGGCCGTTCGCGTCAGCCCGATAGAACCGCGCAACCACAAGATGATCTTCGCGCGTGTTCGCAGTAACCGCGAGCTTCTTCACTTCGCGACTGGTCAGTTCCTTGGGAGTCGTCCCCTCGCAGACATGCTGTGCTTTCAGTGCAGTCAGGTTCTTGATGACCGGCAGATCGCGGCAACTTTGGGCATGCTTCTTAGCCTCAATTACTCCCGCCTGAACCTCGCGAACCGATCCGAACAGCAACGCGATCACCGCAACCAGAGCTACTGTCAAATGCTTTAACGTGTACATAATCGATATCTCCTATTCTCCAGCAGACCTCCGCCGCCCTGAGTTCAGCGGACGACGGCTCACGGCAGACAGCACATCTGCCGGAAACTGGTAAATCGGGAGAGAATTAAAGCAGAAGAACGTGAATGCGCAGCAGGAGGTTTTCTGCTGAAAGCGCAAAGGTGGGTTGAATGTGCGCGGCAATGACGCGTAGAATCGGAAGGACTTGCCGAATAGTCGCGACGGGCTGCAAGACGCCTGCAAATTGCGGACCCGTCGCGTTGCTTACGTTTCCGGTGGGAGCCACGCAGATCTCATGGCAATTCGTGCTGGAGTGTTGAGCACAGCACGGCATATTCATCGCCACGCATTCAGCGTACGCGTTGCCGACGAGCAATGAGGCAATCACGATAACCAGCAGGCATGTGAACGTTGGTCTCATGTGCTCTTCCCGATTTCACTATACTGCTACTCGACTGCTAATGCAACATAAAAGACCTGTTTCACTCAAAATAATTTTACTCTTCGTCCGCGCTAAAGTGGATTTTCGAGGTCCGCTTCCGACCGATTAGTATGCGACCTTGTCGAGCTCGACGGCATCGCTGAGGCGATCCAAAGGCGCGTCAACAGCGGCGTGTCGGCCACTCGCGCACGCGGCGAGCATGCCCTTATTTCACCGTCAGCCAAATAATGAACAACCCATCGGGTTCCACATCTTCCCAGTAGGAAATGAAACGGCTAGTCACTTCGCGGCAATGGCGCTTCAACATGCGCTCCGGCTCCTTGCGCGTGAACCATCGCTCCCACTCGGGAGTTTCCAGGCGGCCCCACTGCTCGGCGTTATTGTCGACGATGGCGATGCGGCCGGCGGGTAGGTATCACCAAGATGCCGCAAGCAGCGGATGCCGGTTTTCGACACCAGGACTCGATTCAGCGGCAGGGATGGAGGTTTACATAACGCCGGATTATCGGAAGCGGCGTGCGGTGAATTGGGCCTCCGACGCGGCATTGACCTACCTGAACTGTCTGATTCACAATCGGGTGATGAAATATGCCAATGCCGGAACAAGTGGTGGCCTGTTGATCGTGGCCCAGCGACTGTTGAACTGGACAAGGTCTTCCGTCTTTCTACTATGCGGATTGATGGCCACTGCCTCCCATGCGCAGACCTTCACCACCCTGGCTAATTTCAACGGCGCAAACGGCTACAATCCGAACGCCCTAGTTCTTGGTTCCGATGGTAGTTTTTACGGAACCACTCAGGGGGGTGGAAGCAGTGGCAACGGCACAGTCTTCAAGATCACCACATCTGGTGCTTTTACTATGCTTTACAACTTCGCCGGATCCGATGGCGCCACACCCAGGGCCGGGCTGATCCAAGCTACTGACGGGAACTTCTACGGGACAACATCACAGGGAGGCGTCAACGGGCAGGGTACTGTCTTCAAGATCACGGCTGGAGGCACGCTCACAACGCTGCACAGTTTCGGAGGCACCGACGGCTCCACCCCCGCCGCGACGGTAGTTCAGGCCAGTGACGGGAACTTCTACGGGACAACATCGGGCGGCGGTGCCAATGGCCATGGGACGGTCTTCCGAATCACAGCAGGGGGTACCTTTTCGAGAGTGCTTGCTGATTTCGTCTACTACTCCCCCAACACCGCCGGCGCGGAACCATTGGCGGCGCTCCTCCAGGCGAAGGACGGGAGCTTCTGGGGAACTACCTATAGCGGGGGAGGTTCCGGCCTCGGCCTAGTCTTTCAGACGAGCGCCAGCGGGGGCTATTTTAACGTTCCGTACTATTTTGGGAACGGGCGCGGAACAGCCCCCACTGCCGCGCTGATACAGGCAGCCGACGGAAATCTCTACGGAACAGCGTCCCAAAACGGGCCCGGCGGCCAAGGCACAGTATTCAGCTTCGTCTCCCCGTTCGCCTCTGCGCCGCAGGTCCTGTACGCCTTCGCGGGTCCAGACGGTGCTAACCCCAATGGCACGCTAATCCAAGCTACTGACGGGAACTTCTACGGGACAACATCAGCCGGCGGTGCCAATGGCCGCGGCACAGTCTTCAAGCTCGCTCTTGGAGGAACACTGACGACGTTGCACCACTTTGCAGGTGCTGATGGTGCTGGCCCCAAGACGGCACTCATTCAAGGCACCGACGGGAACTTCTACGGGACAACTTCACAGGCTGGAAACAACGGTGGTGGTACCGTGTTTAGGCTAGCGCTTAATTCGACAGCATCTCCCGCTCCGTCGATCTCTGAGGTGGACAACGCCTTCAGCAACATTCCGAACTCGCCGATCCAGGCGGGAACCTGGGTGGCCATCAAAGGGACGAATCTTGCAAATACGAATCCAGGACGGGGCTGGAACGCCAATGAGAATTTCCCGACCTCGATGGACGGAACAAGCGTGACCATCAATAACAAACCAGCGTTCGTGTACTACATCAGCCCGACACAGGTGAACGTACAGGCACCCTCGGACACTGCGGTTGGACCGGTCAACGTCGTGGTTACGAACAACGGCGCGAGCGCCGGGTTTACGGCACAATTGCAGCCCTTTTCTCCAGCACTATTGCAGTGGGGCGGTGGTCAGTACTCATACGCCGAAATTACGCGCAACTCAGATAATGCTCTCATAGGCAACCCGAGCGTCATCCCTGGAACGGTAGCGGCCAAGGCCGGAGACATTCTCACGCTTTGGGTAACAGGCCTCGGGGCCACCAATCCGGCCGTACCGGCCGGCCAACAGCCAATCGCCGTAAATGGCAACTTTCCCCTCGGTATCAACCCGACGGTGACCGTCGGGGGAAGGAATGTCACTGTGATTGGCACCATCCTCCGCTATGCCGGTCTGTATCAGGTGAACATCCAACTGCCAGTGTCGATCGGAACTGGCAATTTATCCATTCAAGTGCTGGAAGGCAGCTACCAATCTCCAGCCAACGTTCTGTTGACCGTGCAGTAGCTCTCTTCGGTGAAATGATGTCATCCCTCCCTTTCTGTAAGGACGTTAGCATCCGCTTTAAATCACGACGGTGGCACCTCTCCAAATTCGCTCATAAATATCTTTGGATGAGGTGAGCAACGGTTCATCGAGTTCGATCAAGTATGTTGGCTTCTTTTTGGCGGCATCTTTGATCGACTGTCCTGTAATCCATCCGCGCTGACCCAGGAAAATCGCGCGGTCGTGAATGTCGCCGCTGGATCGCAGCTCGAGCGGGCGGTTTCTGGCAAACATTTTCGCTACGGTTTCAACGTTCGCCCCGATCTTGTTCGACAGCAGCCGAACGGGCACGCCATCCGGAACTTTGCTGACGTACAGATTGAACACTTCTTCACTCAAATAGGCATCCACGAAAAGAACACCCTGGGTCGCCGCCTGCACGATAACTGTCAGATCGCGATAAAAAGCGTATTCGTCACCCGGTTCGTAAACGCCTTTAATCTCTTCCTCCGGAAGCTGCAAGCGCAGCGTGGCGATGAGGCTGCGCAGAAGCGCTTCATGGGCTTTGATCCGCATCTCGAAATTGATCTGCTGCTGGCGCGGACTGGTTCCCATCATGTTGTGGTGCCCGGCGGCTGTCGCCATATGAAATTTGTTCAGCGACGTGCTCGGATCACCAAAGGCGAGCTCGATAATTCCTCGGGTGACGTGCTCCCATTCGGTTTCCTCGGCGTCGGCTTCATCGTATCGGCGGTCCTTCAGCTTCTGGAGGGCATCGAGCTGTTGCTGGATAGCTCTTATCGCGCGGCCTGGGGCCAGCGTGGGTTCCTTTTGGACAGCGGCTGCTTTTCGGGTAGCCATGGCGTTCGTTTTCGACTGTTATAAAGGACCGATCTCACTCAATTTACACCGCAGGACTGGCATCAAGCACTCAAATCGCCAGCAGGTGGCTGGCGCTCTCGGCCGTGGAGCGGCGCCGTTTGTCGTAGATTTGAGTGGTGGTGACGTGGCGGTGGCCGAGGAGCTCTTTGACCTTGATGATGTCCACGCCGGCGTCCAGTAGCAGAGTGGCGGTCGTGGCCCGGATGGAATGCGGCGTGAAGACGCATTGCCGGGCGGTCGAACCGTCCGGGAGCTGCTCCTCTTTAACGGCGCCCGGAAGCTGCATCATGTAGCCTTCGATGACGCGCCAAAGCGTCCAGGGCTCATGGCACCATTCCCGAGTTTCTGGCTGAGTTGAGGCGGGGCCGAAAGGGGGGACCGGAGGTGAGCTCGGCCTTATCTATATATTCGGCGATGGCCTGGGCGGCCTGGAAGTGCAGACCGATGGTCCTGCGCTTGTCGCCTTTTTCGTGGAGCCGAATCGTGGCCTCATCGCCGTCCTGGTGAAAATCGGACGCCTTCAGCCGGTAGGCGGTAGACAGCCGGGCGCCGGAGTACAGAAAAAATTTCAAAATGGCCCGGTCGCGGTAATCGAGCACGGAGTTGCCGGCGGGCAGGCCGACGAGTTGGCGGGCGCGGGCGGCCGAGAGGGCCCGGGTTTCCTCGCGCGGATCGGTGGACTCCCGGGAGATGAACTGGGCGTGCGCCGGATTGGGGACGGTGATGGGCAGCCGGAGCTCGGCCGCGGCGGCGGCCAGGTATTTATAAAAACTGGACAGCGAGGAAATCCGGCGGTTCAAGGTTTTGGGTGCGGCGTTGTGGGAGACGAGCTGGGCGCGGAAGCGCTGCACGTCCTGGACGGAGATGCGCAGCAGCTCCATTGCCTGGTCAGGCCAGGCGAGGTCCATGAACTTGAAGAAGGTCATCACATCCTCGCGGTAAGCGCGCTGGGTGTGGCGGGACTGCCGGCGGGCGACCCACGATTCGAAAATACTGGCTATGGAAGAAAAGAACTGCTCGACGCGGTTGCGGACGGCGGGGGCGGCGTTGCCGGCGAGGATGGCGGGGAGGTCTGGCTGGATTCCTTTCGGAGCCAGTTGTTGAGATTGGGACATGGGCGGTTTAGGTTAGTTGCTATGTCTGACGGTCACAGATAACAGATTTTATCGTGCACGGTCAGATATTCGAAGTACAGCCCTTCCACGAGGAGTGTCAAGGGGTTATTGTATTTTCCATGGCCGACCCGGAACACCTTACCAAACTACTGAGCAAGGATCGCACGCGATGGAATGAGTGGAGGAGGAAGAATCCAACAATCACGCCAAACCTCCGCAAAGCGGATCTAACAAAGACGGATCTTCGCCAGGCGCATCTTTATGGGGTAGACCTCCGCGAGGCAAATCTCGCCGGAGCTAACCTTCGTGAGGCGTATGTCAACGAGTCGGACCTGAGTGGAGCAAACTTATGCGGGGCGGATCTCACTGGGGCAGACCTTCGACAGACATATCTCACGAGAGCCGATCTCAGCGGTGCGCATCTGGGAGGGGCGGTTCTAGGGTTTACCGTTTTGGGTCTCACAAATTTGAGCGACGCCAAAGGCCTGGAATCGTGCACCCATTCTGGCCCCAGCAGTATAGGCCTGGATACCTTTTTTAGATCAAACGGCAGTATTCCCGAAATCTTTCTTCGCGGGTGTGGCGTACCCGAGCAATTCATCACCTACGCACGGTCGCTAGCCGGTTCCGCCATCGAGTTTTATTCATGTTTTATCAGCTACTCCAGCCAGGACCAGGCATTTGCCGATCGCCTGCACGCGGACCTCCGTGGTAAAGACTTGCGCGTTTGGTTTGCGCCAGAGGACATGAAGATTGGCGATCGCTTCCAGGAGCGTATCGAAGAATCAGTCCATCTCTATGACAAGGTGATGATCATTCTGTCCGAGGCGGCGGTGCAGAGCCACTGGGTGGAGCGCGAAGTAAATGCAGCTCGCGAACGCGAGGACCGGGAGAACCGGACAGTTCTATTTCCAATTCGAATCGATGACGCGGTCATGGATGCAGCGCTGCCTTGGGCGGCCGACATCCGCCGCACGCGGCACATCGGCGATTTCTGCGGTTGGAAGGAGCACGGCGCCTACCAGAGAGCGTTTGAGCGGCTGTTGCGGGATTTGAAAGCGGAAACCGGGCCCCACGATCTGGGGGACCAATCAAAAAGCCGCTCCAAGGGAGCAGCTAGATAACGGAGTATAACGTCCTTTATCGTGCAGTCCCGTCGACCGATAGATCTGCCCGAGCATCGCCCCTATTTCACCGCCAGCCAAATAATGAACAACCCGTCGGGTTCCACATCTTCCCAGTAGGAAATGAAACGGCTAGCCACTTCGCGGCAATGGCGCTTCAACATGCGCTCCAGCTCCTTGCGAGTAAACCATCGCTCCCACTCGGGAGTTTCCAGGCGGCCCCACTGCTCGGCGTTTTTGTCGATGATCGCGATGCGGCCGCCGGGCTTCACTACCCGGCACATCTCCGCGACGGCCTGCTCGATCTCTACTGCATGCTCCAGTGATTCGGTGGCGTAGGCCCCATCGAAAAAGGCGTCCGCGAAGGGAAGCTTTGTCATCGTTCCGGCCCGCGTTTGGATTTCCGGGGGCACAAAGCGCAGCATCTCCTCGGATATGTCCAGTCCCCAGATTTCCGCTTCGGGTTCCTGTTCGCGGAATACACGCGCAAAGCGGCCCTTGCCGCAGCCCACGTCGAGCACGCGCTTGCCGCGCAGCGGCCCCAGGTGCTCGCGAATCACTTTGACATGGTAGATGCGCGGATCGATGGTGGAAGGAAAATGCTCCTCGTTCCGCGAAGCTTCATCGAATGAGGCCTGGATCCGCGCGCGCAGTTCCGGCGTCAGGTCAGCCTCCGCGGACCTGCGAAACAGCCTTCTCCAGTTCACCGTCTCATGCCCGCGTCAGGAAGATCGGCAGGCCCAGCTTGTGATCGTACATGGGCCGGTAGCGGTCGGTGTTGTACATCGTGGGGACGTCCACCTGGCGGGGGCCCAGCACCGGATCGGGAATTGGCGCCATAGTGAAACAGCCGTTGCTGATGGCGGTCATTTGACCGTAGCGCCCGCTCTCGATCGCGTCCATGGCCATGCCCGCGAAAGTGGAGGCTACCATGCGGTCCACGAAATCCGGGCTTCCCGAACGCAATTCGTAGGTCAGGTCGCTCACAATCGTTTCCTCTCCGGTAGCTTTCTTAATTTCGCTGCTCAGGTCCTCAGCGACGCTCATTTTCTTGCGGTGGCCGAACGCGTCCGGTTCGCCATACTCTTTTACCGTATAACCCTCCCACTCCGCGCCTTCGGAGAGGATCACCAGCGAATAGTTGCTCGGATTGTTCCGCTTATCCGTCATGACCAGGTCAATGAGTTTGGGCAGGTTGACCCTGAATTCGGGGATGCAGCATCGCATGGACGTAACGTAAGCCGTGTAAAGCGCCGTGTAGCCCGCATCCCGCCCGAACACGCGAAAGATTCCTACCCGTTCGTGCGAACCCACCGTAGTCCGCTGCCGCTCGATAGCATCGATCGCACGCGTAATGGCCGTCGAGAAGCCGATGCAGTATTCGGTATTCCGCACGTCGTTATCCATGGTCTTAGGCACCGCGATCACCGGCATCCCTTCGCGGCCCAGCGCGGCAGCGTAGCTCAAAGTATCGTCGCCGCCGATCGCGATCAGGTAATCGAGCGCCAGAGCCTCGATATTCTTGTGCACGGCCCCGGTCACATCGTAAGTCCCGGCGCCGTCCCCGGATTCTTTCTTGGAAAAGCCCTGTTTCGCCAGCACCGGTGGAAGCTTTTTCATTTTGGAGGGGTTGGTGCGCGAAGTATGGAGGTAGGTCCCGCCGGTGCGGTCGATGGTGCGCGTATTCTCGCGGTTCAGCGGTAATACATAACGGGCGCGGCTCGCCGGGTCCGTGAGGTCCACGTGGGTCAGACCTTCCCATCCACGGCGAATTCCAATCACTTCATAGCCGATGGCGCTGCTCCGGTATACCACTGATTTAATGACGGAGTTCAATCCAGGCACATCTCCGCCGCCGGTAAGAATTCCGATTCGCTTCGTTGCCATAAGCCCTCTTTGTATCATGAATGCATGAGGGCTTTTCTCTTGACGCTGGCGCCGTTACTGATCTGGCACGCGCTCGATGCCGGCGAATTGCCCGCCGGCAAGGGTAAAGAGGTTACGGATCGCGTCTGCGGCGGCTGTCATGAAGCCGGCGTAGTCGCCAAGTACCACAACAGCAAAGAGGACTGGCAATCCATCGTTGAAGATATGAAGGCGCGCGGCGCGGATGGCTCGGAAGAGGATTTCCGGATCGTCACCGCCTACCTGGTTCACTTCTTCGGACCCGAAATCAACGTCAACAAAGCGCCCGCACAGGAAATGGCAGCCCAACTCGAACTGACTTCCCCGGAAGCGGAAGCGATTGTGAATTACCGCAGTGAGAAGGGCGCTTTCCGATCCTTCGCGGATCTAAAGAAGGTCCCCGGCCTCGACGTGAGCAAGCTAGAACCGATTCAACAGCGAATTGTGTACTGATGGCGAGCGCTCCGTGCTGTCCACGCTATTGTTGAAACCACCCGCTCAGAGCCGAACGGGGTTGTCCACGACGAACGTCAGCCGCGTCTCCGATGGAATCTTCACGCGTTGCCCGGCGGTGATCACTTCGGCGCCGGCTCCCGCCGCCGCCCCCGCGCCCGCGCCGATGGCTGCGCCTTTGCCGCCGCCCGCGATGGCGCCAATGATCGCTCCGACGGCCGCGGTTCCGCCCGCGACCTTGGCGGTACGCGCGCCGCGCGAAGAGCTCTCGCGCGAGACGGTCTGAGTGTTAATATCCACCATCCGCCCGTTGACGCGGACCGACACCAGATCCAAAGTGAGCTCCGAACGGCCGGTCAGCTTACCGGATTCCTTCGCGTCCACAAGTTTCACAACCACGTCGGCGCCACGGGGAATCACCGTCTCGCCGTTTAGCTGCACCGGCTCATCCAGGCTGGCCTGAAACGTCTGTCCCACGCGATTGACTTCGGAATCGACACCGTCGATCATGCGCACGACCAGATTCGTTCCCGCCGGAAGTTCCGCACCTCCGAATTGGCGGGCAGGGGCCGTCTCGGCCGCCGGCGCCGGGCGGAAAACGTTTTCCGAGCGGCTCGGTAGCGGTTGCGGCGCCGGAGCGGGCGCCGATCCAGTGAATTCGATCCTCGAAACGTCGCTGATGTCCAGCGTCTGGATCTGGTCACCGAGGTCCACGCGAACCTGCCGCGCCGTCCCGCCCAGGTAAGTCCCCTGGATCACGCGGCCGCTCTTCAGCGTCACTGTATCCGCAAGCACAAGTGACGCGCAAACCAAACCGATTGCAACGCCGAAAAGACGCATAAGTCTCCTCCGGAAGAGAATCTCTACCTATTGTACGACGCACAACCACGCCGGGAAGTTTAACCGACTTCGCGCGAAAGTGTCTCGGCCACGGACCTGCCCCGCTCCAGCCCCTCGCGGTAGACCTCTTCCCGCTCCCTGGCTGTAAAAGCAACAGCAGCGTGGTGATAGCGTTCCAGTCCCTTTCCTACCAGAAAAGTCCCGGCATATGCGATGGCGCCCTTGGGAATGAGCCCGCCGCCCAGAGGGATCTTCCCGGCCAACTCGCGCGCAATCGCGCGCCAGCCGAAAGCACCGGCCCCGATGGTCAGGATTTCCGCCTTCTGGTGCGTGAGCCCTACCTCTGCGCCGCAGACAGCGGCAATCTGGAACGCCATGCGAATCTGGTTCACCGTCAAGAACGCCGTATCCGATGCGAACTCGCCGAAGGCCCACGGCAGTTCGAAGAGGCTCGGAACCACGTTCGGCAAGGCAGTGGCAATGGCAAAGAACGCGTTTTCGCGCGACACGGCCTGGACGATGCGGTCCACCACGGGTTTGCGAAATAACGGAAAGTGCCGGGCCAGCGCAAGCGCGAGATCATTATGCTCGTGCAGAATCTCGCCAACTGTGTCGAGTTCTTCCGCGCGGCGATGGCGGAACGCTCCGCGCGGGCACGGGAGCCCGTGTTCGTAGAGGACCAGATCCACGTGCGGAGGAACACCCGGCTGCCCCGCGCGGTAGACATCCTGTAGCACGGCTGCGCGCTGCGCCGGTGCCATGTCCTCGGGCGCCAGAAGATCTTCCAGTTCCCGGTATCCGCGGTCGCTGCTGGCGACCAACCCGATAGTGACGCGACGCTCCGCTTGTTTGCGGACCTCATCGGGATTCAGCAGAGAGAGAGCGGCTCGGACCTGCTTTACGACGTTGAGCATAGGTTTAACGGGGCCGCTCGGCGCCCCGCAGGCGGAACATAACTTGCAACCCCTTTCGCCATTCTACCCCCAGGCCAATTCGCTCCACCGCGACATTGGGTGAGAAAAAGCTCAGAAGGGCTTCCGTGGTCGGGTGAAAATCGAGTGAAGGCGAGACCAGCAAAAGCCGCGGCGGGTCCGGGCGCAGAGCAATGCCCGGGAAATAACCGCACGCCGCGAACTCGCCGCGATCCAGGTGCCATTTGACGCGGATCCAATAATCCAGCGCCTGCAGCGGCAGATGCAAATCGGCCGAAGCTTTCAATTCCAAAACGGCCAGACGCCCCGCGCGGTCCACGCAAAGCAGGTCGAGGATGCCGCGTTCGCCGCCCGCAAACGCGGGCACCTGCCCGTAAATCGGATCGCGCAGCAGGGTTGCATCTATGGTTTCGATATCGGTGCGCACTTGGGATTCGAGCCATGCCTCGGGATAGCCGCGATACAGAGGATTATCGCGATCGGTAGCTAAAGGGGAGCGCGCTTGCTCCAGTTCTCCGGCCAGGCTGCGGATTTCGTCGAAAGAGTCCTGGAGCCCTTCTTCACTACCGAGTTCTGCCAGCTCTAACCCGCGAAAACGAAGGCTCGCCTTTCCATCGTGTTTGGGAATCAATTCGACACCCGGCAGCGTCAATACTTCCCGCCAATGCTTCAGGTGGAGGCTGGCATGGCGGCATACGTCGAGCCGGGTATCGAGGTTTCCGTGATCCTGGGGGTCCACACGCCCGAGGAAATCCTCGGTAGAGTACGTGAACAGCTCGAATCTCGCAACCGTCGGGTCCAGGCACAAAAGCCGCAGGGCCGCCGCCTGTTCCTGGCCTTGGCCAACGTAGATCGCCAGCCCTTCGATGCTGATGCGCCGCTCTCTTTTTCGCAGATAGCTGAGCCAGATCAATCCGAACGAAAGCACCGCCCCGCTATCCGCATCCGGGGGGCAAGCGATGGCTGCCCAACCGTGCTGGCCGTGGCGCAGGAAGGCGCGTGGAAAGGCGGGCGAGAGGCTATGTTCGAGATTGGCTTCCGCGCTGACCTCGGCGAGGGTCCATTCCGGAAACTGTCTTCGCAGAAAGAGGCGAAAGCGCTCCCGGAAGACCAGACGCCCGCTGCGCTTCCCTGCTTCAGCCCCGGCGCGGCGCGCCAAGTCCAGCAGGAACATCTGCCCTTCGCGCCGGCCGAACCGCTCAACCGTCAGTTCCAGCCGCGCGGCCGAAGAGGCGCGAATGTTCGCGATCCGGCGCGTCAAATTGCGCGTCTGGTCCCAGGCCTCCAACACCAGGCGCGAACCGCGGAATTGCAAGGCATAATTGTCACTGCGAAGGGGGAGGAGTTCCTCCCCCGGTTCCAGGAGGGCAGGTTGGCGGCAGTTTTTGAGGAAACTCTCAATCGCCGCGCGGATGTCTTCGGCACTTCGGCCATCCACCCGCTCCGCGGGTAACATCGGAAGCCGAATTATAGCAGGGCTACACGAGACGGGGCAGACGCTTACTTCTTCTCCGGGGCGCCTTCACCCGCGTTTTGGTTCCCGAGGAAGAGCTTGCGGCCATCCGGGAAGGTCACATCGCGCCCGTTGGCGCGGAACGAACCATCCTTGGCCTGGTACCCATCCACCACAATCTCCGCCCCCGGCTGTAGCGAGTCTTTAGTAATCCCGCGCCGGAACAGCGTATTTGGCGTGCCGCCTTCGATCATCCACGCGGTTGTGCTCCCATCCTGGTTCTTCACATCGATGTGGATCCAGGCATGCGGATTGATCCATTCCATCTTCGTCACAACACCGCGCAGTTTCACCGGCTTGTTGGAATCAAACTCCGCGGCAAAGGCATGATGCGCCCACATTGGCACAGCCGCCAAAAGCAGACCACCTGCCAACACCATCGCTAGCTTTCGCATCGCATTCTCTCCTTCTTATTTCGATCCTCTTTTTCCCGCCTCTTCGGCAGCCTTCTCCGGGGCCCGCGCTCCGGCGAGCACGCCCGCTAGCGCATAGTTGCCCTCGTGACAAGCATACTCGAAAAATCGCCCCTTCAGTTCACGGGGAGCTTCAGTTCACCGGGAGCCCTTCTTCGCGGCTTCTTCCTCTTTCTCCGCCTCCCGCGCGCCATGCAGCGTGTTTCGCATCCCGTAGTTGCCTTCCTGGCAGGCATACTCGTAGATCTGACCATCAATCTTGGTCATGGGCAGTTCGGCGGACCAGGACTTCGCCCACGTCGAAGGGTCCTCGACGGTAAATTGATACAGGATGGTGTCTTCCGCGGTGCGCGTGAACCGCTCGACGACGTGAAGATTCTCGCTCGACCCCCGGAAAGCCGTCCGGTCGGTGAAGTTGGTGGTGTCCACCACCAGCGTGTTACCTTCCCAGTGGCCGCGGGAATCTCCCAGGAATTGGCGGACACTCTTTGCCAGATGGGTGCTGTTGTCCGTAGGTATGATGCGCGTATCATGCACCATTTCGTGCATGATCGCCACATAACCGGGGCCCTGCTGAATCTGAAGATTGGCGTTATAGCCGGCGGGAAGCATCGGCGGACCTTCGTGCCCCTGCACGATGCAGCGCTCGCTCAACGGCCGGTTTTCCGGGCCGTCGAACTGACCCTTACGGTTGGCGGCCAGCCGGTCCGCCTGCCGCTTCTGCGCTTCCGGAAGCAGCGGCGGTATGCGCCCCTCGGGCCCGACAATGAGCGACGTGCGCGGGTTGGGGTTCGATTTCGACTGGTGTCGCGCGAGTCCGAATTGACCCAGGTCGTAATGGACATCCGCCGCGGTGCCGGGCTCAGTCTGCCGCCCTTCCTCCGCTTTTGCTGCCGCTGCCGCCTCATCCTTTTCCCGCTGCGCCATTTCCTGTTCGGTGTAGAACTCGCGTGCGCCGAGATTCTGCGGCCGCTCCAATGCAGTGGTAGTTGCGTTGGTCCAGACGCCTTGCAGGTCCGGAACGCCATCGGACATCTTCGGCGGCGTCCAGGTCTTGGACGCGGTCGCCGCAGGCTTGGCGGCTATCGACCGGTTCTGGGCAAGCGCCGGCAGCGCGGCCAGCAACACGGCGGCGGCGGCCGCCACAAGACGAGTTGTTACAGGAATACGACGAGTCATCCCAACCTCCTGAATCGATTTACTTGCCGCCCGACGGCTTCTTGCGAAGCGGGCCATACAGCACTTCTTCGGCGAACTCGGGACACTTGTACTCCAGAAGCTGCGCGTTCTTCTCCACGTGCCGGTACAGCGGCATGCTGATCTTCCACGGGCGGGAGAATGTTTTTGGATCTTCAATCGTGGCCTCGTAGTTCAGAGTGTCCGCGCTCCGAGCCGTGTAACGCTCAACGACGTGAAGCTGGTCGCTGTGATGATTCCCCGCCCGGTCGAACCAGGTCTGGTCGTTGAGGCTGGTGACATCTACGACCAGCGTCTCACCTTCCCAATGGCCGTTGGACCATCCCATCCAGCTATCCGCGGGCGCTTTGGAATTGCTATCCATGTAAACCGTGCGCACGCCGCCTGCAAATTCGTATACAAACATGATCGTTTTGGCCGATTGCACGATTTGAAAAGGATAGGGCATATAAGTGGCGCGCGGAACACCCGGGAGGTAACATTTCACTTCCGGATCTTCAGTCAGACGTTTGGCGAAGTTCTCCTTCTGCTTGGCCGCCGCCGCCGGCAGGTACGGAATTTCGTCACCTTCGATCACGCCGATTCCAGGCGGGATGGAAAATTGCGCTCCCAACGACAGCACCGGGCCCTGCGCTGCGGCATGCGGGCGGAGGTCCCAGTTGGCGGTATTCAAGGCTTCCCAGATTCCGTTTAAATTGGGTTTCCCATCCGCTGTACGGGGCGCTCGATAGGCCTGCCCTTGAGCCACGGCCGGAAGGGCTCCCAACAGACAAACGCCCGCTATCGTCCCCGCGGCAATCGTCAACCTAATAGACCGGATTCTCATTGCACATTAACCCCTCTCTATACACTGAGCCCCGGTTGTCCGGGGATTCGATGGTACATTATTTCGCCAATCGGCGAAGATGTCAAAGGGGATTTGCGTGTATGAATCGGTCGAAAAAAAGCGGTGGGAGGAACTCCCACCGCTTCTGACCTTACGCATTAACTTGAGCTGACGCCCAAGGTCTTGAGGGTTTTCTGATCCAGGCGTCCCGTTTGCGGGAGCTTCCAGTCGCGCTGGAATTGCCGGACGGCCGCCCGCATTTGCACTCGTTGCGCACCGTCCACGGGTCCCTTGTAATAGCCTTCGTCCTTCAGCTCATCCTGGGCTTGTTTTACCTGGGATGTCGAAGGATTCGTTCGGGTCGAATTGATGCCGGATGAAGTTTCATAGCGGTTGGCGCTGTTGCGCGAGTGCGCCAGAGCCGGCGAACCGCTTAGCCCCGCCGCAACCGCAATCGCCAACAACCTGTATCGTGTACGATTCATTCGGTCCCTCCTCAATGGAAGTTCCACTGATACATTTGCAATCGAGTTTCCAGGATGGTGTGAGCAAGCGTGCAAGCAGGGACAGGTTCTGGATCTCACAAGAGGCGCGTGCAGCCAGTGCAACGCTTCGGTACAATACCGCACATTGTCCTAAGGAGCAGTGTTCATGCCCGGCACAACCGTCACGAATTGGTTTGGAGATTTGACCTCGCACCCGAAGGCGGTCGTCGAAGCATCTTCCGTCGACGACATTATCGCCGTGCTGAAGAACCCGGACCAGTATCCTTCACCGGTGCGCGCGATCGGCTCCAATCATTCGACGGAACGCTGCGGTGTGGCCGACGGCGGCACGGTTATCAAGATGTCACGGATGAAAAAGGTTCTGGACATCTCCAACAACAGTGTCACGGCGCAGGGCGGGGCCATTTACATCGATATCGCGAAGCAACTGGAGTCGCATGGGCTCCAGTTCAACGTCAATACCGAGATCGGCAACCTCACGGCGGGCAGCGCGGCGTGCTGCGGAACCAAAGACGGCTCCATGCCCGGCGAGTTCGGGCAGGTCGGTTCGTATGTGACGCGCGTCAAGATGGTGCTGCCCTCCGGCGACCTGCTGGAGGTCACGGACGAGCAGTTGGATGTGATGCAAAAAGTGCGGTCCAGTTATGGAACCTTTGGGATCATCTACGAGGCTACGTTTGCCGTGCGGCCGATCGCGCCCATGGCGGTGCGCCACCAGACGTTCGGCATCGCGGATTTTGCTTCGAAGCTACCTGAACTGGCGCAGCGCGGCGAGTCGCTGATGTTCTACATCTTTCCGTTCGACGATCTCGTTACGGTCGAGTTCCGGCATTACAATCCCTCGGCCACGGGGGACGCCAATCGCCACATCTGGCCGCTGCGCAATTATCTCTGGGCCACCGCCGGCCCCGCCGTGTGCGCACAAGCCGAAGCCGAAATCGACGATCCCGACGTTCGTTATGGTGTGATCGACGGGTTCAACGCTATGTGGCGGCTCAAGCTGGAAAACCTCATTCAGAGCGATTACACCATCGCGGGCGACCAGATCATCCGCTATCCCACGGCTTCGAACAGCAAATATACCTTCAGCCTGTGGGCTTTCCCCGAGGAAAACTACCCCAGCATATTGCCGGCGTACTTTGATTTTTCCAAGAAGTACTTTAACGATACCGGCTACCGCATCAACATGCTGACCGTCGGCTATCGTGTCGCCCAAGACCGGTCTTCCCTGCTCTCGTATTCCTACGACGGCAACATGATTACTATCGATCCGGTCTCCACGGGCGGCGAAGGATGGAAGACTTTTCTCGGGGCGTACAACCAGT
>PSRJ01000140.1 GCA_003175985.1 Terriglobia bacterium | reverse complement strand
TGAATGCGGGCCCGGCATCGGCCCAGTTGTAGAGATCTGCGAGATGAAGCGCCCGCGTCAGCAGATCCTTCGCTTGTGGCTGCTGGGCGTACAGCAGTGAGCCACCGGCGATAAGGATTGCACAATATGCGATTCCCCTCCAAACGCGAATTCCGCTCTTTCTCATAACTGCGAACCTCATTCAATAAGGGCAGGATAACGTTGCCAACTCAGGCCGGGAGGCCGGATCATCAGAGTAGACTTGCCTAGAGTTGCGCGAGCGAGGTCAAGATCGACGTCGACGGAAGTCGTACCCGCTTCGATATGACCCGGCGCGCGCGCGCCGGAGTAAACCGTGTCGGAAGGTCCTCTCATCTCTATCAGATATTCACCAGGCTCCATGCCGAGCGGCATCTGCAAAGTGAGGCGGAGATATCGCCGTGGTAGATGAATTCTCTTCTCGATGCTTTCTTCGTCACCGCGCCTCGGGGAAAACGATGCGAGATCGATCTTCATCGCAAGTGGCTCGAGTGGCGCGGAACTGTGAGCGTGGTCAGCGCCGGAGAGAAGTTGCGGCTGCTTTTGTTGCGAACGGCTCGGTTCAGTGACGCCACCGATCTGGTGCTTCACAAACACCCATACGGTAACGAATACAAGGGCCAGAGCTAGGGACGCTCCTGTGACCCGAAGACCGCGCATGAGTAGCAGCATGTGGCGGAAGCGCATGTACTCCTGGAAGCATGGAGAACAGCGGACGACGTGCGCAATCGGGAGATCGTTTAGGTTGAGGCTCGGATCCCGTTGAGCCATCGCACGCAAACGAGCATGATCCGGGCAGCCTGCCCGAGAGGGGTTGGGAAAGGCGTTCTTCGAACACTTCTTGCCAAAAGCGACTACCTCTTTCAGTCCTTTGGAAGAAATGTCGGGATGGTCATCATTCGTCATTCACTGTGTTTCCATTCATTCGCTGCGCTGCAATCTCAGATCGGGATCTGTGATAAGCCCGGAACCGCTCCAGGGCTCTGTCGATCTTTTTGCGGAACTGCACTTCCGCGCTGTGAGCGTCGGCGTATCCTATGAGCTTGGCGATGTACCCCCAGTCGAAACCTAGTACTCGAAGGTCGAACATCGTGCGTCCCTGGTCATCCATGCATCCCCGAAACACGTCGATCCTCTTGGCGTCATCCAATTTGCGGTCCAAGTCTAGATAAACGGGCCCGGCGAGTCGATCGAGGTCGCCCCCATCGACATAGGCGATGCGCTGACTTTTTCGGTGGCGTCGAATGGCCTCCCTGGCGACGGACCTGATCAGATAGGCTTCGGGGAACTGGATCGACTGGTGTCTTGCCAACGCGCGGGACGCTGAGTCCACGGCCAATTCGAGAATCTCGGAAGCTTCCGCGTCATCAGCAAGGTACCGCATTACCGTTAATCGCGCACGCTCCCAAACCCGGTGGGCCGCGTCGATCAACCTCTGGTCAACGAGATTCCCGAGGCTGTCGCGGTTTCGAATCCACAACCTCGTCTGCGCGTCTTTCCGTTCATCCATGGAAGCGCCGGCGTTTGGAGCAATGCTCTCTTTTAATAAGGGACTTGGGAAGGGAAAACCTCACCCACCATCGCTGTTTCGGTATGTTTGCTAACCGTCGGCGCCACAAGCTATGTGTTCATTCACGATTTGTTGAGGTTTTCGTCCGCGGACGCCTCTTTGTTTATAGGAAACCTCCCCTGGGCCGTACGCGGGCGAGGGTCTGCGTATGACGTTTCTCAGGTTACCTCAGGGACCGCTTCACCTCTCTTTTCCCACATGCCGATGCGACATAGGACCAAGTCGAGCTCAAATTCCCATTCAGTTCCGTGATGCACGTGGATCTTTAGCCGCCTCTGCCGCGGGCAGTTGTCGCGCCGGGACACTCTAACAGCGATATTAGGGCGCTCCCGACCAAGGTGGGGCCAACACAGGAAAGGGAGTTTTTGTGCGCATCGACGCAGGAAGTGAAGGTGTCGCAAAGAGCATGCGCGGACGAAAGAAAAGGGGTAGCCTGGCGGAGACGCTTGATCCACTTCTCGACCCGCGCCTCTCGCCGGGCCACGCCGGTCGGCCGAAGGGCGTTGCTAATTACAAGTGGACACCGGAAATTGATAACCTTCTGCGAGAATTGTGTGCGACCCGCGGTCCAGCTAAGGCGAAATACATCATTGGTAGGAAGATCCAGGAAAGCCGGCGTGCTGGGCTAGAGCCTCGTCCGGACAGCCTGCGCAAAGCGGTTGAATACCGTATGGCGAAGTTGGGCCTCTCGACGGGACAGAGACGAAAGAAGCCCGAAGTCAGAACGGCAAGGCGCTGGACCGAGGCTGAGACTACAGCGTTATTGGGAGCGCTCGGGGCAGATGCGACGATTCAGTCGATCGCGGCCCGCACTGGTCACAGCGTCAAATCGGTCCGCGCAAAACTTGCGCGCCTTGAATACCAGGTGAACGAGATCCATGGATTTGCTGAATTTACCGTGGACGAACTCGCAGAGCGAATTCATGTCACGCCGCGGCAGATTCGGCGCTGGAAGGAAAAGGGTTGGCTTCAAACAAAAAATCGAAGAATAACGGAGCCGTGCCTTGAGCTCTTCCTGCAGGAGCACGCGGATGAAATTCCGTTCGCGAGTTTGTCGCGCGAGGAACAGCTTTACTTGGTCGAACTGGGATATCCTTGCGCGGAACGTAAGAGTTTTCGACAGAATGTCCGGGAAATTCTAGACGGCATTGGGCGGCAGAGAAAACCGCGGCGTCCAGTGCCGCAGCGGCATATGGATGATTCGGCGACAGTCGACGGCGCACCCGATCAACCTGGGCAGGATGAGCCGATTGGCTCTGTTGGGCACTCCGGGTCGTGATCGGAGAGTTAGCGATCGGATCTCAAACTGAAAGTGGTCCTTCAATATATCGATCCGCATTCGCTCTCCAGGCGTCGAATGACGGCAAGAGATCGGGTTTCTCCTTCAGCCATACGGCGTGACAATGCTGGGCGTAGGCGCGCATGGCGGGGTAACAGGGGTGATGAATCACGTGATAGCTCAGAGCACACACGAGCCGCTCCTTCTCGGATGGACAGAGGTCGCGATCAATCACCCAGTCATGTAGTGCGCGGACGGCGTCCTTCGGTTCAAGCGAGCCGGATAGCCGAAACCCGGGGTACTTGTTCTCCAACTCCGTCGCGACCAGGACCGAGTTCAGCCTGTCCAAATCTAGCATCAACTCCATCCACAGTGAGAAAACGACCAGATCGGAATAGCTCTGAATATGCCCAGTCAATTCCGCTGGTGGGAGGCTCTGGACGGCTTCCAGAATTTGCTGGGCAAAAGCGCCGGCGTTTGATAGACACGTCACGGCTACCACGTTGGATTGCCATTCCGCGTATGTGGGAAATTCGCTCGGTGGCGCCGTAGACCAAATCCCATCCACGTTCTCCCAGTGTGACCAGGCCTTCATCGAAGCCAGAGAGCGCGATGAGAAGTAGCGGACAGACTCGAGCCATCCGTCTAACCTCGCCTGGCCAAACACACTCATCTCTGCCCAATCGAGGACGGCCTGCCAAACCATAGTTCCCCGACGATTAAGTCCGACGGCCGCCTTCTCAAGGTCAAGGCGGATTTGTTCAAGGGCGTGCGGAACTCTTGCTTTGAGGTCACCGATGATTTCGGACGGCATGCGTCCGGCCGCATCCACCACCGCCCGCAACCAGAGAGCGAAGCACACCCAATCGGTATATTCGTCAGCGGCAGTTGCCAAATTCTGCCAGGGGATCCGCTTCGCCAGCAGTAACGCCCGCTTTTCGTTCCCCTCTCGAACTCGGACCATCACGCTATCGCGCTGGTTCTGCCGTGACGACATAAGGATGCGTCGAACTCCAGTCCTTCTCTCGACGATACTACTTTCAGCAGCGCCACCGCGGGCGTCGCGTCGCCGGTTAACCGCGTTTGCCTTCCTTGTGGGAGAGCCAAACTGACGACGGCGATGGAATTTCGATGATATTCGTTGTTCAACGCCGGTCGGCGAAAGCTTAAGGGCGTCACCCTAACGTGGAAGCTCGGCGGGCACAGCCTGATTTTGCAGTAAACGCGCATGTAGTTAAAAAAAGAGAGAAGGGAGGCGGAATGCAGTTCCGGGCTCAACGGAGCCAACCCGGCTGGAGATGTGAATTCGTGGCGTATTGGAGAGAGGTGCTTTTCTGGCTGCTCCTGCTGCCGGCCTTCGGAGCGCTTGGGTCGAGCGGACCGAGGAGGCAGGTCGCGGGCCTGATTGAAACCGGTGCCTTCCTGCTCGTCGCGATTTCGACGCAGGGCAGACTGAAAGGCCTCGGGCTCGAATTCGCAAATTGGGGTCGCGTGGGCGCAAGGGCCGCAGTGTTTTGCGGGCTTGCCGGCGCGGCGGCGGGTGAGGTCATCGTGGGCGTAGCCGCTCTTTCGGACCAGCCCCTCGGCGTTGAGAGCGGGTGGAACAGAGTAGTATTGGCGGTCTTGCTTGGGCCTGTGTTGGAGGAGGTGATCTTCAGGGGCTATTTGCTAACGGCAGCGCTGATCCTCGCCGGCCGACTAGGGCCATCGCGCTCAACGAGCGTCTCAATAATCGGAATTGCTGCGCTGTTCTCAACCGCCCATCTTGCAACGCCGGGAGTCACGGCGCTCCAACTTTCTTGTATCGGGTTCACGGGTTGTCTCTACGGGTACATCCGAGTTCGCTTCCGGTCGACAGCAGCAGCGGCGCTGGCCCACGGGATGTACAACCTGGCACTGTACGCGAGCTTCTGGCTCGGCATCTCACGCTGATTGCTATCGGTTTTTGGCGGACCTGCCGGAATGGGCCATACCTGTTTCGTGAAGGCTGCACCCAGAGCTTAATCATGTGTTGCGTCTGTGCGTGTGCTTACCCGATAGTTGACGAGAACCTCTCCGCTTTCTCCAGGGTTATGGCGTGGGGTTGAGATCGCACAGCGAACAGTTGTCCGACCGGTCCCGGAGGTCGGTTCATCGCGTCTCACAATCAAATGTTCATTCTGGTATGCCGACGCTGCTGCCCGCTCAGGCCCTGAGGAAAGCGAAAGATCCAGAAACAGGAGAAAATACGGATCTGTTGCAAATAGGGTTTGGGGGCAGTGGAGGACCTGCGGTGTTCAGCGTGAATCACGCTGCGATGCCAAGGAGGTTGTGAATGAAACGCCTTTGCCCGACTACATCGCCCTTAGGCAGCCACCGGATTTGTCCTTTTCGGATCAGATGCATCGCCTCGTAATCATCGATCGTCCTCAAGGCTCCTTCCGCCGACCGGAACCACAGGCTCGCCGCAATCCGCTTCTTGATGAATCGATGGTCCTGCTCGATGACGTTGTTTAAATAAGGTGACGGCCGGCAACGACAGCGTCGACCGAGATCGCCCGACTCCTTGAGTTCGGCGATAGCGCGAGCATAAGCTGGGTGCCCATCCACATTAATCACTCGCGGCCGGATGCTCGTTCCAGATAAGACCAAGCGCAGGAAGAGCTTGGCCGCAGTCAGGTCCCGGTGGGGCGATAGCAGAAAATCGATGGTGGCACCGGCCGAATCCACGGCACGATACAGGTAAGCCCATTTGCCGGCGACCCGGACGTACGTTTCGTCCACCCGCCAGGATCGATTCGGGTGCCGGACCTCACGCCGAAGCCGTTGATTCAAAATGGGCGCATAGTGCTGGACCCAGCGCCAAATAGTGACGTGGTCTATCGACAAGCCCCGTTCTGCCATCATTTCTTCCAGGTCTCGGTAGCTTAGCGAGTATCGCAAATAACACCGGACGCAAAGGAGGATAATCACGTCCTCGAAGTGTCGTCCTCGGAACAGCGCCGGCCGGTTTAGGGTCACGGTCTACCCT
>PSRJ01000024.1 GCA_003175985.1 Terriglobia bacterium | reverse complement strand
CACCAGACCAAGCGCTGGAATCCGAAGATGAAGGAATACATCTTCGGCGAACGCAACGGAATTTACATTATCGATCTGCAAAAGACCCTCAAGATGTTCAAAGACGCCGCGCGGTATGTGGGCGAAATGGCGGCGCAGGGTAAAACCGTCCTATTCGTAGGGACCAAACGCCAGGCGCAGGAGGCGATCGCGGAAGAAGCCAACCGCTGCAGCATGTTCTATGTGAACCAGCGCTGGCTCGGCGGATTGCTCACCAACATGGCGACGGTGCAGAAATCCATTAAGCGGCTCAAAGACCTCGAGGCCATGGCGGCGAACGAGGGCGGCGGCTACGCCGGCCGTCCGAAAAAAGAGATCATCCGGCTCGAGCGGGAACGTAAACATCTCGACCAGAATCTGGCGGGGATTAAGGATATGCCGGGGCTGCCGGATATCCTGTTTGTGATCGACTCGAATAAAGAAGCGATTGCCGTCAAGGAGGCCCGGCGCTTGGGCATCCCGGTTGTCGCCATCGTCGACACCAACTGCGATCCCGACGAGGTGGATTATGTAATCCCGGGCAACGACGATGCGCTGCGCGCCATTCGTCTGTTCGCCAGCAAGATTGCCGATGCGGTGGTGGAAGGCCGCGCCCTGGCGACGGAGCAGGATTTCACGGCCGATAAGATCGTTACCGATGAAACGCCTGCCGGTGAGGGCATGGAAGAGTACACGGAGTACGTGGATCCGAAGTACGCCGAGAAGATTATGGCGGAGAGCCTGAGCATGGAAGAGGAACCGCCACCCGCCTCGCAGCGTAAGGGTCCGGCCTCGGAAACCGCGGAGCCGGCGCCGGAGCCTGCGGTCACAGAGAGCGGACACTAAAGACAACCACCGATCCCTGCGCGGTTCTGCGAGCCGCAAATACGGGGAGCGGTACGAACCGATCAGGGTTAGAAGAACGGAGCTATGGCGGAAGTAACCGCACAACTGGTTAAAGACCTGCGCGAGAGGACCGGCGCGGGCATGATGGAATGCAAGAAGGCACTGGTCGAAGCCAAGGGCGATATCGCCGATGCCGAAATTCTGCTGCGCAAATGGGGTATTGCCTCGGCAGGCAAGAAATCCACGCGCGCAACCAAGCAGGGTCTCATCGGGAGCTATATTCACCACGGCGGGCAACTCGGAGTCCTGGTAGAAATCAATTGCGAGTCCGATTTTGTGGCCCGCACCGATGACTTCAAGGAGCTGGTGCATGATGTGGCTATGCACATCGCCGCGGCCGATCCCCGATTTATCCGCAAAGAGGATGTGACGGCCGAGGTACTCGCCCAGGAGAAAGACATCGCGCGCGCGCGGGCGTTGGCGGAAGGCAAGCCGGAGAAGGTGGTAGACCGGATCGTGGAAGGGCGGCTGCAAAAATTCTACGAAGAGGTCTGTCTGCTGGAACAGCCGTTTGTTAAAGAAGCCACTCTGAGCGTCGGACAACTGGTGAAAACCAAAATTGCCAAATTGGGCGAGAATATCGGCATCGCCCGCTTTGTGCGGTTTAAGGTGGGCGACGTCGCCGCCGCAGAAGCCGGCAGCGATGGCGCAGGCCCCGCGGTTCCCCAATCCTGACGAATGTCCGGCTATAAGCGTATCCTGCTAAAGCTGAGCGGGGAAGCTTTAGCCGGCGGCGGCTCCTTTGGAATCGATGCAGAGCGCGTCAAGGGACTGGCGTGCGAGGTCTCGGAGGTTGCCGCCTCCGGAATCCAGGTGGGAGTCGTTGTGGGAGGGGGAAACATCTTTCGCGGTGTGGCCGCCGCCGCGCAAAAAATGGATCGCGTGACCGCCGACCATATGGGGATGCTGGCCACAGTGATCAATTCGCTGGCGCTATCGGATGCACTCGAACAGATGGGAATTCCCACACGGGTGATGAGCGCCATCGAAATGCACCAGGTCGCGGAGCCTTATATCCGGCGCCGCGCCATCCGCCATTTGGAAAAAGGCCGCATTGTGATTTTCGCCGCCGGGACGTCCAATCCTTATTTCTCGACGGATACGGCCGCCACACTGCGGGCGCTGGAAATCAAAGCCGAGGTGATTGCCAAAGCTACCCGCGTGGATGGCGTGTACGACAAGGATCCGCTGAAGTTCCCCGATGCGCAGAGATACGGAGAGATCAGCTACCTGGAGGTCCTTTCGCAAGCCTTGGGAGTGATGGATGCCACGTCGATTGCCATGTGCCGCGACAACCGGTTGCCCATTATCGTTTTTAATCTGAACGTAACAGGCAATATAATGCGAATGTCGATGGGTGAGCCTGTCGGCACGTTGATACACTAGACAGGGGTGCGGAGAAGGCCAAAATATGGCGCCGCTCCCTCACGGTCGCGGCTCGGTAAGTTGCTGCAAATACGAGAGCGCGATTGTGAGCCACTCTGTAGCGCGTTTCGGAGAGACCGTCTATGAAAACAGAACCGCAGACCGCATCGGCCGGACCGGCGTTCAACTCGATCAAAGAGGTAGAAGCGAACATCAAGGCGCGGATGGAGAAGGCGATTACAGACCTTCAGCATGAGATGGCCCATATTCGTACCGGCCGCGCGTCACTGGGACTGCTCGATCACATCCGGGTGGATTATTACGGGACGCCCACCCCGCTCAACCAGCTCGCGAACTTGCATGTTCCCGAGCCGGCGCTGATCACGATTCAGCCCTGGGATGTGTCTCAAATCGGTCCCATCGAACGAGCGATTCGCGTTTCGGATCTGGGCCTCAACCCGGCGAACGATGGCAAGCTCATTCGCCTGCCCATCCCGCCGCTGACCGAAGAGCGCCGCAAAGAGCTGGTGAAGAAACTGCACGCGGCGGCCGAACACCATCGCGTTTCGGTGCGGAATATACGGCGTGACGGGAACGAATCGGTGAAGAAGCTGCTGAAGGACAAGAAGATCACCGAAGACGAAGAAAAGCGGGCGCACGACGAGATCCAGAAGATGACCGACGGATATATGGAGAAGATCGACCAGGCAGCCCGGACCAAAGAGAAAGAAATTCTCGAAATCAAATAACGGCCCGCAGGCCCTCATAAAGTGATCGCGCCGCTTGCATTTAAGTGTAGACGTGTGTACGATAACCCCATGCGTTTAATGCGTCTACTCTGTCCGATGCTTATCATCGGTGTTGCGCTCTTTGCCCAGGAAGAAAAGAAGAAGAAGGGCCCTAGCCCGTTCGAAAATCCCCAAAATCTGAAAATATTGACGACCAAGGGGGAGGCCCTCCAGATGACCATGCGGAACTTCAACGCAGCGCTGGGCCAACAGTGTACCTACTGCCATGTGCAGGGGAACTTTCCCAGCGACGACAATCCGAAGAAAACAGTCGCCCGCATGATGATTTCGATGGCCCGGGATATTAACGGCAAATTCACGGATGGCCAGCAACATGTCACATGCTTTACTTGCCACCGCGGGGCCGTCACACCTCTCAAGGAAGCGCCGCCCGCGCAGTAGCACCAGTTGGCATACGGCGGCGGCGCACTGCCATTCCGGCGCCGCCGTAAAGCCAGGTTTTTGTGTCGTTTGTCCCCCAGCCCTTGCCCACTTCTCCCTCGGTGTGGGCTAAGATGAGCAGGTAAGGAGATGAGCAGCATGATCGGCAAGTCTCTGCCACGTCGCACGGTATTGCGGGGTGCGGGCGCCACGCTCGCGTTGCCTCTCTTGGAGGCCATGCTTCCTCCGCTGCGGTCCGCAGTCAAACCCATTCACCGGTTTCAAGCCTTCTATGTGCCCAACGGCATGGCGATGGAGTATTGGACTCCCAAGGGCGAAGGTACGGCTTTGGAGCTATCCCCCATCCTCGAGCCCCTGGCTGCTTACCGCGACCAGATGCTGGTCTTTTCCGGCATCAAGGCAAGCTGGAACTATATCCACGCGGGCGCTTCCGGATCGTTCCTGACGGGCACGCCGCGCGGCGGCCGGAACGAAATCGAAATCATCGCCGACGTATCGATCGACCAGCTCCTGGGACGGCACTTTGCCCAGGAGACGCAATTGGGGTCGCTCGAAATGTGCATGGACTTGCCGGCCAACGCGGGCGCCTGCACGGGTATCCTGAGTTGCGCCTACACGCACACCATCTCCTGGCGCAGCGCGACGCAGCCATTGCCCATGGAGTGGAATCCCAGGGCCGTATTCGAGAAGCTGTTTGGCGATACCGGCAGCACCGATCGCGCGGCCCGCGAGCGAAGGCTGCAGCAGAACAAGAGTATTTTGGATTCGGTGACGGGCAAGCTGGCGAGTCTCAGAAGCGAGCTCGGACCGCGGGACCAGGTAAAGGTCGAGGAGTATACGGATGCGGTTCGCGACGTGGAACGCCGGATCCAGATAGCGGAACGGCAAAGCAGTGTGGAACTGCCGCAGTTTGAGCAGCCGTTGGGAGCGCCTCCCGTTTTTGAAGATCACCTCGCCCTGATGCTCGATATGCAATTGCTGGCGTTGCGTTCCGATCTTACGCGGGTCATTGCGTTTATGCTCGCCAAGGAACAGAGCGCGCGGCCCTATCCTCAGGTCGGCGTCCCCGAAGCTCATCATCCGCTTTCTCACCACAACAACCTTCCCGAGCTGGTGGCGAAGTTATCGAAGATCAACCGCTACCACACGGAGCTGTTCTCCAAATACCTGGCAAAGCTGCGCGCCACCCCGGATGGGGATGGGTCGCTTCTCGATCACATGACCATCCTGTATGGCGCGGGTATTTCCAACAGCAATGCGCACTCGGGCGAGAATCTTCCGCTGATGCTGGTCGGCGGCGGCGCAGGAAAACTGAAAGGCGGGCGGCATCTGAAATTCAAAGACAGGCCCTCCCAGGCAAACCTGTTGCTGACCCTGATGGACAAGCTCGATTATCCGGTCGAGAAGGTTGGCGGCAGCACCGGGAAGTTGCCGATCGATACACTGCCGGAAGTGTAATTCAACGAAAGAGGCAGGCGATGCAGATCATGAGCCGTTGCGCGCGGGTTATGCCGCTGGCGCTTGCGGCCGCAGTTGCCGGCGCTCTCGCCGGCGCGGACCTGCGGCCTCCGCTGGTCGAGGCGGCGAAGACCGGGGATCAGTACGCTTTTCGCTCGCTGCTGCAGAAGAAAGTGGATGTCAACGCGGCGGATGCCGATGGCTCCACGGCGCTACACTGGGCGAGCTACCACGACGATCTCGAAGGCGCCGGCCTGCTGCTCCGCGCCGGAGCAAACGTGAACGCGGCAAACGATCTGGGAGCTACTCCGTTGTGGGCGGCAAGCCAGAACGGAAGCGTTGCCATGATCCGGAAACTGCTGGATGCTGGCGCGAATCCCAACGCAGCGCTGCTGGCCGGCGAGACGCCATTGATGGTGGCGGCGCGCGGGGGCTATCCGGAGGTCTGCGAACTCCTGCTTGCCAAGGGCGCCGATCTGAACACGCACGGACCGCGGGGGCAGACGGCGGTGATGTGGGCGGTCGCGCAAAAGCATCCCGAGACCGTAAAGCTGTTGTTGTCCCATCACCCCGATCTCAATTTGCGGTCGGAGGTGTGGACCGAGGTGATGGCAGTTCCGCCGCACGGTTATTTGCCCTACAACAAGGCGATTCCGCACGGCGGCGAGACGGCGATATTGTTTGCGGCGCGCGCCGGCGATCTGGAATCCGCAAAGCTCCTGGCCGCAGCGGGCGCTAATGTGAACGATGCGGACGCCTGGGGCGTGAGCGCCACTGTTCTGGCCGCGCACTCCGGCTTCACCGATCTGGTCTTATTCCTGCTGGAGAAGGGCGCCGACCCCAACGCCGCCGCGGCCGGTTTTAGCGCACTGCACGAAGCCGTGATGCGCCGCGACGAACGCATGGCCGCCGCATTACTGGAGCACGGGGCCGACCCTAATGCTCCCTTGCGCACTTGGACTCCGACGCGCCGCTCCTCCGAAGATTTCCATTTCGAGCCCGCACTGGTAGGGGCTACGCCGTTCTGGCTGGCGGCGCGATTAACCGAGCCCGGCATGATGCGGCTTCTTGTGAAACATGGAGCCGATCCTTTGTTCGTGCATCACGCGGAATATATTTCGGAGCGAGGGTCCGGGCGGGCGAAACGCACCGAGGTCGTTACGCCGTTAATGGCGGCGACCGGGATGCTCCGCATTGCGCCGTGGGTCGAAGTTCCGCGCGCGGAACGCGAAGCGCTCACCTTGGAAACCGTCAAGCTGGCCTTGGAGTTGGGCGTGGATATCAACGCGGCCAACACCGATGGCCGCACGGCCGTGGATGCGGCCAAAACTCTGCGCTACGAGAGCGTGGTTCAGTATCTCACTGCGAAGGGTGCTAAACCGGGAGCACCTGCGCGGAAGGAAGCTGCCACGGAGTAGTCTACGTCTTTTTCGGCCGCGGCGGAGGTACGGGGCTGTGCTCGCGAATCTCTTCCGCCTCGGCGACTTTTTTGTCGCGGTAGTCCTTGCTCGAGGCTAGTTGTCTCCGCGCGGCTTTCACGTGTGCCTGCCGGATCGACTCGGAGCTCACCATAAATCCGGAGATCAGTTGCTCGAGATCCTGGCTTTGACACGCGGGGCACGCGGCCACGGTGGTCTTCAGCACCAGCAGCTCGAATTGTTCGCCGCAGGAGCGGCATTCATACTCGTAGATCGGCATCTGCCTGGAAAGAATAGTAGCACTATCCTTCTTCCCATCGAAACCGCGCCAGCGCCAGCACGCCGAAAGTAATTGCGAAGAGGAGCAGGACGGCGAGCGGGGCAATGGCGGCAGTGAACCCCAGTCCGCGCCACGTCATCGCCTCCAAACCGTCGATGGCCCATCGCGTCGGCATGATCAGAGTAGCCTTCTGCATCCATTGCGGAAAGATAAATGAGGGAATCCAGGCTCCCCCGAGCATCACCAGTAGCAGAGTGGCGAAAATGGCGAGCCCCCGCGTTGCTTCCGGAGTTTTGCCCAAAGCGGCGATCAACAGGCCAAAGGTTGCGGTCATCAGCGCGAACGCTGCTGCAACCGCCAGGAATCCCGCGAGGCTGCCCTCGACGCGCACTCCGAAAGCGATCCGCGCGAAAACGAAATTGATCAGCAAAATAACAAACGCCAGCACGGCAGCGCTCAGGGCCCGGCTGCCCAGCAACACGCCGCGCGAGAGAGGCGCCGCCCGAAGCCTCTTCCAAAGACCGCGCTGCCGTTGGACCAGCAAACCGATTCCCACGTCAATCCCCAAGAACAGGATGAACTGTACCGCCATTCCCGCAAAGGCGTGCGCGTAGCCGTTGTATACGACTCCCTGGCGTGCGGTAACGGCATCTTCGCGCGTGGTGAAAGGCACGCTCAAGCCTTGGACTGGAGCCGCGCTATTCAGTTGGGAGGTATTCCACTTTTGAATGCTGCGGAGCATATCCAGCAAGCTGTTCTTCTCCGTGGATGGCAGCGCCGGGCTCGCCTCCAGATCCCGCAGAGATTGGTCTATAACTTCGCGCCCGGCCTGTCCCGTGAACATTTCCTTGCTCACTGCCTGCATGACATGACCCGTAAGAATCCCCTGCACCATGCCGCGAGCGGCAGTCTGCGAGGGGTCGTAGAGCACGTCGATGCGGGGCTTTTGCGCGCGGGCGAAGAAGGCCTGCCCGGCATCGGACCCGAAGTCTTTCGGAATGATCACGGCGACCGCAGCCTTTCCTTTGCGGACGGCCTCTCGGCTCTCTGCCGGGCTTGCGGCATTGACTTCGAGGCCTTTTTCAGAAGACAGACCGGTCACGATCTCGCGTGAAATCGCGCTCGAATCCAAATCGGATACGAGCACGGAAATCCGGCCCGCGTCGGACCTGTTACCACTGCCGCCGAGCGCGTAGCCGAAGAACGAGGCGATGGCGATCGGCGCCGCGATGCTCATCAACAGCGCGCGTGGATCGGCGAGAAACAGCAGCACGTCCTTGCGGACCATGGCTTGCAGTGCGGTTATCATGCGTCGCGCAGCGTCCTTCCTGTAAGTGTGAGAAATACCGTTTCCAGATCCGCGCGTTCACTCGCCACGTGGCGGTACGGGTAGCCGCGATCGACGAACCATTGCAGGATGCGCGGTGTTTCCACGGCCAAATCGCCGACGCCGACGCGAACGGTGCCTCCGCGCATTTCGGCGGACCGAACCGCGGGCAACGCCTGCAACTCGCTCAGGCGGAATCCATCGGCGCCATTCTCCAGTTCAATGGCAAGCACATTGGCCGCCGGCAACAGGCGATAAAGACCTGCCAGCGTGTCGTCGGCGACAACCTTCCCGTGGTCGATGATAATCACGCGGTCGCAGAGCCGCTCCGCCTCTTCCATGTAGTGAGTCGTGTAGAGCAGTGTCTTGCCGCGCTTTTTCAGGGTTTCGAGATTATCGAAAATCGCGTTGCGGCTCTGCGGATCGACTCCCACGGTCGGCTCATCCAGCAGGAGAATCTGCGGATCGTGCAGCAGCGCTGCCGCCAGATTCAAGCGGCGCTTCATTCCTCCGCTAAAAGTCTTCACCCGGTCACCCATACGATCGGAAAGGCCGACCAGTTCCGCGGCCGCTTCGATGACGCGCTTAGCGGCCGCTCCGGCCAAGCCGTAGAGAGCCGCAAAAAGAACCAGGTTCTGGCGCGCGGATAGCTCATCGAAGAGGGCCAAATCCTGCGGAACCAGCCCGATCTTCCGCTTGATCGGATCGGTATCGCCTTGCAGGGGCCGGCCTTCAATCCGGACTTCACCCGCATCCGGCCGTAACAATCCCGAGATCATCGAGACCGTCGTCGTCTTTCCGGCGCCGTTCGGTCCCAGCAGACCTACGGTTTCACCGGCGCCGGCACCTAGCGAAATCCCCTGGACCGCGAGCACGTTCCCGTAGCTCTTCCTCAGGCCCACGAGTTCCAGCATGTCTAGGGGAGTGTAGCAGAAACGGTCAAGGACGGTGACTTACACGCAACCGGGGTAGAAATCAAAGTACCGAAAGCCCGCAGTACTTGTAGTACCATTCTGCGGCGCAAACCTCACAACCGTCGTTAAATGTGCATTTTTCGGGCAGTTCCCAAAATTAAGTGGATAAAGAAAACCGATTTTCGGTTAAAGTAATCTTGGAAGTGAAGAAACCGCCCAGATCGCCCCGTTTCAGCGGTCAACCCGGCAGCTTGGATCTCGCCCGGGTGCTGCTCGTCCATGGTGAATTAGCGCCCCGCCTGGCGCTACGTACGATTTTGCAGGCTGGCGGTTATTCCGTAGATGTGGCGGCTTCACCCGCCGAGGCGCT
>PSRJ01000298.1 GCA_003175985.1 Terriglobia bacterium | reverse complement strand
CCCCTGCCGATGGCGCGACCCTCTCGTAACGCTGATCCCAGTGGTATCCGGAGCCCTGCTCGTACGTTCTTCGCCACCACCAAGACCAGCCAAGGCCGCCCCTTGTTGCAGTCCGAACGGAACGCCACGTTGCTCATCGACGTGCTTCGCTCCTACATGGCAGCCGGCAAGTTTCAGATACACGATTTTGTCGTCATGCCGAATCATGTGCACCTGCTATTGACGGTCGGGGGCGGCATGACCATTGAAAGGGCCATGCAGTTCACCAAGGGCGGATTCTCATACCGCTTGAAGAAGGAATGCGGCTATCTCGGAGATGTTTGGCAGCGCGGCTTCTCCGAATCGCGCGTCGAGGACAGCGAGAGCTTCGTGAGACATAAGGCGTACATAGCGGCGAATCCAGTGAAGGCGGGCTTGGCCGATTTGCCAAACGAGTATCCCTATTGTTTTATGTACTTGGCGAAGACGAAAGCAGCAGGGGCTAAAGCCCCGAAATGAAGGATCCCCGCGGCATGGCTGAAGCCATGCCCTGATACAATCGCAACCTCCTACAACTGAATGATCCCCCGCCGGGCCGCGATCGCCACCGACTCGGTCCGATCACTGGCCCGCAGTTTCGTCATGATGTGCTTGAGATGTACCTTGACCGTTTCCTCCGCGATGAACAGCCTGTCTGCGATATCCCGGTTCCGGTTTCCCCCCGCCACGTGCCGTAATACTTCTACCTCGCGGTCGCTCAGAGTTTCGTCGCCAAAATGCTCCGCCAGTCCGGCCGCAATCTCCGGCGGCACGCTCTTCTTGCCGGCATGAACCAGCCGGATCGTCTCGATCATTCGGTGGGCCGGCATGCTCTTCAGCAAATAGCCGCGAGCGCCCGCTTTCAACGCGCGCTGAATCTCGGCATCGCGCTCGAATGTCGTCAAGACGATGATGCGCGCGTCGGGGAATTCCGACCGGATCGCCATCAACACGTCCAGGCCGTTAAGATCTGGCAGACAGAGATCCATCAGGGTGACGTCCGGGCGAAGCGCGCGGAATGCTTCAATGGCTTCCGACCCTTTCGACGCCGTTCCCACGAGCGCCATGTCGGATTGGCAGTTGATGATGGCGCCGATACCCTCGCGAAATAGCGGGTGGTCGTCGACGCTCAGGATTCGGATCAGAGCAGAGTTCGTCGTATCTTGTTCCTGATTCATATGTCGATTTTGGAACAGATCCAAGCGTCGGAAAACCCTACATTGAGCCGCTTGCCCGGCTCAATTGTGGCTTAACGCTGCTCTTTTGAGCCGGAGAAGCCCATCTGCGTGAGGAGAGAACTAATCCCTTGGGCTTCCCAAATCGATCCGCTTCCAACCGAAGAGCCGGGCATCCACCGACCACGCGCCCGGCCCCAGCAGTGCCAGGGCAGCCCCAATGGTAGCTAACAATAAGTTGGGCAATGGATCGGCAGGGTTTGTGGAAAACCAATCCCACAGCTCGAGTGCCGCCACCAGCGATCCCGACACCGGCGTCCAAAGGCCCGCCAGCAGAAGAATTCCGGCAGCAATGCCGGTTGCCTGCAGAACGATGGCGCCAAGCGGCGACCCGGCTCCCAGTTTTGTGATCCCGTGAACCATGGTTGCAAACGCGGCAACCAACCGCAGCAGCAGGAGACCCACCCCAGGCCATCCTGGCGCGAAAGTAGAGTATAGACGTCGCAATAGCGCCCTATCTCATCGTTACAGAATTTAAATTTAGTGAAAAACCCTAAAAGAGTCCCGCGGCTTACTCATTCGAGTCTGCAGGTTCAATGATTCCACGCCTTACCCCGATCATGGCGGCATGCGTCCGGTCGTTGGCGCCCAGCTTGGCGAGGATGTTTTTGACTCGGCCCTTAACGGTTTCTTCAGTGATTTCGAGCCTCGCGGCAATCTGTTTGTTGGCGTTGCCGGCGGCGATTAGCCGGAGCACCACGATTTCCGCCGGGGTCAGGGCTTCGTCCGTTGCATGCTCGGCCAGCTCATAGGAAGCCTCGGCGGAAAGCGCCTTCTTCCCCGCGTGGACCGCCCGGATGGTCCCCAGAAGTTCTTTATCTAACAAATTCTTTAGCAAATACGCCCGCGCTCCGACCTGCATCGAGCGCATCACCTGGACGTCACCGCTGTACGTCGTCAGCATGATGACGCGCGCTTCGGGGAACTCGCCCCGGATCGCCATCAGCGCCTCCAGCCCGTTCATCTCCGGCATCTGTAAGTCCATCAAGGTGATGTCCGGGCGATGCGCGCGGAACTGCTGGATCGCCTCCCTCCCGTTCGAGGCCTCCGCCACCAGGTTCATGTCCGGCTGTGTCGCCAGCAGGGCGGCGATCCCGTTGCGAAACAGGGGGTGGTCGTCAACCGTGAGAATCCGAATTGAGTTCATCCTTCTTTAATCAGGTTACCGTGTGCGTCAACACCGGCCTTCTGTCCTTTGGCGTAGGCCACGGCGGCCGGAATCGTCAGCTCGATCTCGGCGCCGGAGTGGAGTTCGCTCCAGACCGCCAGTTTCCCCCGCACCAGTTCGGCCCGCTCCCGCATGCCGGGCAGGCCGTGATGTCCGCCGCGCCCGCCCGCGCTCATCACCTGCGGATCGATCCCCTTTCCGTCGTCGCGAATCCGCATACGAAGGAGCGACTTTTCGTAATGGATTTCCACTTCGATCCGCCGCGCGCCAGCGTGCCGGAACGCGTTGCGCAGCGCTTCGCCGGCGATGCGGTAGACCTCGTCCCGGATCAGCGGTTCGAGATCCCGCGATGTGCCTTCCACATGCACACGAAAATCGGGAGCCGAATTGCCGTCGTGATCCGAAGCCAGCGCTTCTCCAAAAGTGGTGATGGCCCGCGCCAGGTCGTTCCTCAGCACCGCCGAGGAGCGCAGCCCCTGCACCGCATCCCGCCCTTCCGCGATCGCGGCCCGCGCCTGCTCGATGGCCGATTCAAGCGCCTTCCTGGCTTCGGCGGGACGGTCCGGCAGCGCGAACATCACCGCATGAAACTTCAGCAGCACTCCCTGAAAGCTCTGCAGCAGCGTATCGTGCAAATCCCGCGCGATCCTCGTCCGCTCGCCGACGCGCGCTTCCAGGCTGATCGCGAATTGCCGCCTTAAGTAGAACAGCCGCAGCCGGTACAGCGCCGCGACGAACAGCAGAAGAGCGGCCACCACGGAAAAACGGAACCACGCGGCCTGGTAATACGCCGGGGCAATGGAAAAATCCAGCGAGGCGCCGGAATCGTTCCACACGCCGCTGTTGTTGCTGGCGGCAACGCGAAAACGGTATTCGCGCGGCGGAAGATCGCTGTAGATGGCCTCCCGCCGGTTGTTGGCATCATCGCGCCAATCGCTGTCGTGGCCCTCCAGCTTGAATCGAAAACGCACCTTTTCCGGCGCCAACAGGCTGAGCGCCGTGTACTCGATCTCCAGGTCGCGCACCAGCGGAGGCAGACGCAGCGGTTCACCAGTCACCTCGTACGGTTTGCGGTCCGCCGTGATCCGCTCGATGTGTACCGGCGGAACCAGCCGATTAAACGGAATATGGCCCGGATCGATCACGCTCGCGCCGTCGGAAGGCAGGAACCACAGTCTTCCATCCGTGGACTTGGCCGCGTGCGGGGTGTAGCCGCCGTTATCTTCCAGCACCCGCACGCCGTCGGAATTATCGAACACCGTGGCGTGGATGCTCTGCCCGTTCGCCGCCCAGGCATCCAACTCCGCGCGCGCCATCCGCACCAGGCCGCAGGTTGTGTACAGCCAGACCGAATGAGCGTCATCTTCCAACATCCAGTGCGCCGAATCGCAGGGCAGTCCGTTCCTGCTGGTAAGCGTGGCGACGCGGCCGTCCTTCACTCGGCTGAGTCCGCCATCGGTGGCGGCCCACAACGCTCCGTCAGCATCCGATCGCAGATCGTTCACGCGACCGCCGCCCAGACCATTGCCGGCCGTATACGACTCGCGCACCTGCCCGCCGTCGAAATACACGATGCCGCCCTGGCTGAATCCAATCCACAAGCCGCGCCGCGCGCGATCGACGGCCAAAGCCAGGGCCGGATCGTTGTGTCGCAGCCGGGACCAGGGGATCTGTGCGACGCGCCCGTCTCGCGCCAGTTGAATCAGACCAGCATCCTTATTGGCAATCCACAGATTCCCCGCGGCGTCCTCAGTGATGGAATACACCGCTCCGCCCGGAACGCCTTTCACCGGAACAAACCGGTCATTTTCCAGGTAACCGAACTCGCGCAGCGTGGAGGCCCAGACCCGCCCGCTGCTGTCCTGAAACAACGATCCCGCGTAGTTCCCGTTGAGCAGCCCCAACCCAGTAATCTGCCCGTGATTCCACCGATTCAAGCCGCGCCGCGTGCTCAGCCACACACTGCCATCCCGGTCCGCCAGCACCGACAGCACGCTGGCATTCGATAAGCCTTGTTTTAAGGAAATCGTCGGGGCGGCAAACTCGCGAAACCGGTCCAGGCCGCCATCGGTGGCCACCCAAAAGGCTCCTTCGCGATCCACGAACACAGCCGTGATGAAATCGCCCGACAGGCCATCGGCCTGCGTCATCCGATCGGTCCTTCCTTGGTGTATATGCAGCAGGCCCGCGTCCGATGTTCCGATCCACAGAGCGCCACTGGGGCCGCGCAGCATCCGGATCGCCGTGAACTCCGGCGCCGCGCCGGGCACCGGATACGGCTCGGTCTTCTCCCCGGAGAGCCGCTCGATCCCGCTGCGCCCACCAAACAAGAGCGCGCCGTCCTCGCCTTGCGCCAGACCTTGGATGCCGCCTCCATTTGCTGCCGGTCCCGGCGACGCGTAGAATCGCGGCGGACCGGGCTTCCAGCGCCACACGCCATTCCGCACTCCCACCCACAGGTTGCCCGCGCGGTCCTCAAACAAACCGCTCACGCCATTCCCCAGAGCGCCGTCGTCCCCGTAGCATTCCACCCTGCCCTTCCGAATCGCGCAGAGCTTCCCCGGGGGTGCGGACGCCAGGCCGCCGGCCCATACCGTGCCCTCGTGATCCTCGACCATTGCGCTGCGAATCGCCTGTCCCGCCAGCGCCGGGTATTGTGTGATCTTTCCATCTTTCCAACTGGCCAGTCCTTTGGAGGTTCCAATCCAAAGGGCGCCGTCGCGCGCTGCCAGCAGGCTGAAGATCTGGCTGGACGGAAGATTCTGGCCCGCGGGCGCCTGCCAGGGGACGAACCGCACGCCATCGAAACGCACCAGCCCGAACTCGGTCCCCAGCCACAGATACCCGTCCGGCGTCTGGGCAATCGCTGCGATGGCGCCCTTTACAAAGCCGTCGCGGACCATCCACGCCTTGTGCGCGTACTGGCTGACATCCAGCGCCGGGTCCAGCGCGAACGCGGAAGCTGCGGCCAGGAGCGCGCCCGCCACCATCGCGATGCACCCTGATACAGAGCCGCGACCGTGAGGGAGCGGACCTCCCAAGCCTGCTTCCGCAACTTGGGCCCCGGCCTTCATGATCCAGGCCCGGCCTGCACCGCGCGGATGGTCCCGAGCAGTTCCTTGTCCAACTGGGTCTTCAGCAGGTAGGCCCGCGCGCCCAGCTTCAGCGCGTCCCCCACGTCGCTTTCGTAGGTCGTCAGGATGATGATCTTCGCGTCCGGAAATTCCTTGCGAATCGCCACCATCGCTTGCAGGCCGTTCATCTCGGGCATTTGCAGGTCCATCAGGGTGATGTCGGGGCGATGCTGGCGAAACTGCTGGATGGCTTCTCGTCCATTCGTAGCCTGTGCCACCAGGTCCATGTCCGGCTGCGTGGCCAGCACCATGGCCAGCCCCTCCCGGAACATCTTGTGATCGTCAACCGTCAAAATGCGAATTGATGAAGTGTCGCTCATAGTGTCACCCCGTTGTCTCTGTAGCATCGGCGGTCTTTGCCGCCGGAGTTTTTGTGTACGCGATCGTCCCCGGAATCGTCAGCTCGATCTCGGTGCCCGAGCCGGGCCGGCTCCAGACCGAAAGTTTCCCTCCCGCCAGCGCGGCGCGTTCATGGAGGCCCGGCAAGCCGTGGTGTCCCTCACGCCCTCCCGCGTTCAGAACCGCAAGGTCGATACCCTTTCCGTTGTCCACCACGTGCAGCCGGAACTGACGCGGGTCGTACCGGAGTTCCGCTTCGATGCGCTTCGCATTCGAATGCTGGAACGCATTCCGCACCGCCTCGCAGCCAATCCGGTAAACCTCGTCCCGCACCAGCGGCGGCAGGTCACGCGATTGTCCTTCCACGTACACGCCAAACTCGGGACAATCGGCGCCGGCGTGATTGGCCGCGAGGCCTTCACCAAAGGTGCCGATCGCCCGCGCCAGGTCGTTGGCCACCACCACCGACGACCGCAGTCCCTGCACCGCATTCCGTCCCTCGGTGATCGCCGCGCGCGCCTGTTCAATGGTACGTTCCAGCATCTCCTCGGCTTCCGCCGGGCGGCTGCGCATCACATATTTGATGGTGGAGAACTTCAGTAACACGCCTTGAAAGCTCTGCAGCAGGGTATCGTGCAAATCGCGCGCGATGCGCGTGCGCTCGCCGACCCGCGCTTCCATCCGGATGTCGAATTGATGCTTCACGTACCGCAGGCGCAGTTGATACAGCGCCGCGAGCAAGCCCAGAATCGCGGCCACAGCCAAAGCAAGGAACCAAGTGGTCTGGTAGTAAGCCGGGGCGACGGAAAAATCCAAAGACGTCCCGGCCTCGTTCCACACTCCATCGTTATTCGACGCCATCACGCGGAACCGGTAATTGCGCGGCGGAAGATCGTCATAGAAGGCCTGGCGGCGGTTGCCCACCTCGTGCCAATCGCGATCGCGCCCTTCCAGCTTGAAGCGGAACCGCATCTTCTCCGGCTCGGCGAAGCTGAGGCCGGTGTAGTCGATCTGCACGTCGCGCACCAGCGGCGGCAGGCGCAGACGCCCATTTGCGTCTGCAGCGTAGGTTTTGCGATCAGCGGTGATCTTCTCGATGTGCACCGGCGGCGGAAGTCTGTTGAACGGAAGGTGGCGCGGATCGATGACTCCGAGGCCACCATCCTCTACGAACCATAGTCTGCCGTCAGGTGATTTGTCAGCGTGTGGGCTGGAGCCTCCAAGCACACCCGGCATCCTGGCGCCATCGGTGGTGTCGAAGAGCGTCGTCTGGATCGCGCGGCTGCTTTTGTCCAGGGCACGGGCCCAAGACTCCAACTCTGCGCGGGCAATCCGAGCCACGCCGCACGGCATACCCATCCATATAGAGCCGGTATCGTCCTCCAGCGACCACAGAACCGTATCGCAGGGTAACCCGTTCTTGCTCGTCAGGGTAGCGATGCGGCCGTCTTTGACCCGGCTGAGCCCGCCCTGAGTAGCGACCCATAAAGCGTTCTGTCCGTCCAACCGAACTTGATTCGTCTGGCCATCCGCCAGCCCATCGGCAGTCGAATAAGAGGCGCGGACCTGGCCGTCGCGAAAATAGCTGACGCCGCCTTTTCGAAATCCGAGCCAGAACCCACCGTGCACCGGGTCGGACACATGGTACCCGGAGCCCTGATGTCCGAATGTATCCCACAGAAGCAGTTGGACCTCATTGCCCGGCGATAGTCTCAGAAGCCCGCGGTTCGGGTAAGCGATCGAAATACTACCGGCGGAATCTTCGGCGAATGTGGTGGTCGGTCCTCCAAGGGCGGACGCGCGAATAAATCGATCATTTTCCATGTAGCCGGCTCCCCCCTCCAGACTGGAAACCCAGATTCGACCGTGAGAATCCTGAAACAGCGATACTGAATAGCCATCGGGCAGGCCGCTATCGCGAATCTCCCGCACCTGCGTTCTCGCAGAGGCTTTTCGTTGGCCGTAGACGGTTACCTGACCACGATTCAAACGATATAAGCCAGATGAAGTGGACCAGATGCTTCCATCCCTTCCTGCCAGCACTGCCGAAGACACGCTCGGCATACCCTGGTCCGTCGAGTACGTGATAACTGGGAGTTCACGAAAGCGGTCGAGGCCGTGTGTCGTGGCGACCCAAATGTTGCCTTCCCTATCCTCAAACAGGCTCGTAACAATATCGCCCGTCAGCCCGTCTGGTTGCGAGAATACATCCGTCCGTTCCCCGTGGATGTGTACCACCCCACCTCCAGCGGTCTTCACCCACATAGCCCCATCCCGATCCCGGAGGATCTGCCGCGCCGGGCCACGTACCGAAACCGGGAGGGGAAAAGCCACTTCCCACTTACCATCAACCAGCCGTTTGATACTGTCCCTCGCCGCGATCAAAACGCCACGGTCTTCGGCGTCTGCAATAGCTTGGACTCCATCTGTCTGAGCATTACTGTAGAGCTCCGGACGTCCAGGTCGCCATCGCCACACTCCCGCGTAAGTTCCGAGCCAAAGGTTGGCCTTTCTATCCTCGTGAATTGCGAACACAGCGCGCTCCGGACCATTCATCTGCTGGCAACGAACGGCGCCTCTCCGAATCTCGCAGAGTCTCCCGTCCGCGACCGCCCGCCCCGCGGCCCATAGCGATCCTTGGTGATCCTCGAAAGGCGGGCTCATGTACAATCCAGCTAACTCCGGAATCGGCGTCAATCTGCCGTTTTTCCAACTCGCCAGCCCGTTGATCGTGCTGATCCAGAGAGTTCCGTCTCGCGTGCAAAGCAGGTGCAAAACGTCGTTCGACGGAAGCGACTGACCTGGCGGCGGCTCCCATTGGGCAGTCGTCACGCCATCGAAACGCAACAAGCCGGAAGTGCTGGTGGCCAGCCAGAGATATCCGTCCTGTGTCTGAGCGATGCTCTGAACTGTTCCTTTAGCAAAACCGTCACGGTATTTCCACGAGAAGTGCCCGTACTGGCTGACGTCAAGATCGGGATTCAGCGCAAACGCCCAGGGGCACGCCAGCAAGCCAGCCAGCACCGCGCCGACAATCGGGATTGAGCCGCTCTCGCTCACGGTTCTCCTGCCTTTGTAGCGCCGGCAGTCTTTGCCGCCGCTGTTTTCGTGTACGCGATCGCTGCCGG
>PSRJ01000264.1 GCA_003175985.1 Terriglobia bacterium | reverse complement strand
ATGTCCTGAGTGCTTCCTCCGTTGGCCGGTTTTCAGGTGACCATCAATGGCCGGTTTTGGGTGACCGCCGAGGGGAGCGCGGTCTCGCTTCCATGGATGTTCGTCACAACCTGGTGGTAAGTTCTATCTGGGAGTTGCCGTTTGGACCGCGAAAAGCTCTCCTTTCCTCATGCCCCAGAGCCTGCAGCACGCTGATTGGCGGATGGCAATTCAACGCGATTGCGTCTTTGCGTTCGGGGTTGCCGGCCAACGTGGTTCGCAACGGCAACCTGATCGGTTTCGCGGGTTTGCGGCCTAACGCCATACGCGATCCCAACCTCGAGCCCGCAATGCGAACCTTGACGCGATACTTTGACACCAGAGCATTCTCCGTGGCCGGACTTGCAACCACGCAACCCGGCAACGCCGGCCGCGATATCGTACGCGGCCCCGGCTTGATCAATCTGGACCTGTCTGTCTTCAAGGTGGTTCGCATATCCGGCGAGCGGGAGTTGCAGTTTCGCGCAGAAGCGTTTAACGCGTTAAACACGCCCCATTTCGCTAATCCGAAGACCGATTTCTCGCAGGGACAGTTCGGCGCGATCACGCGAACCGTGGCAAACCCGCGGATCGTGCAGTTGGCCTTAAAGTTCAGGCTGTGAACACCGGTCCCTCAAGGTCGCGGCTGGGTAAGTGCTTGCAACACGTGAGCGCGTCTCTGAGCCGCGCGCACTAATGAGGCCACGCCTCATCGTCGACCGTTGGGCGGCCGTGCAGCACAACCAGCGTTTCGTCATCGGTAGCGGGAGAAACTCCACGAAAAGCTTCCAACCCGGCCAACAGATTTTGTCCGGTCTGGGAGGCCGAGGCTGTCTGTGAATTCCGGGCTAACTTCAGAAACCCCTCGATATCGAGAAATCTTCCCGTATCATCCGTTGATTCGGTAACCCCATCCGTATATAGAATCAATAGGTCATCCAATCCGAACTGGATCGCTGTCTGCGAATACGGCGTGCCGGCAATCAGCCCGATGGGAAGGTTGCCAGGCGCCTTTGCGTAGAGCGTTGAATCCGTCAGAAAGGTCCACTGAGTGGTTTCGGCATGATACCAGATCGGGGGCAGGTGGCCGGCATTTGTGAAAAGGATTTCACCGGTTCCCGAGTAGTGGCTTAGCACCAGAGCCGTTGCGTATTCGGCGTGACCCGCGTTCTTCAAGAAAGAGTCGTTGAGTCCACGGACCACATCGGACTGGTCCCATTGGTCGGCATGCTTTCTTAACAGGTCACGCAGCCTGTTGGCCGCGGCGCTCACAACTTCGCCATGACCGGCAACATCGGCCAGCGCGATTCTGGAGACGAACCCTTGGCTGCAGACGGAGAGATAATGGAGATCTCCACCTCGTGTGGCGGGGGCCATCGGCCTGCAAGAGACCCAGGCGACGAGCCCGGGCAATTCAATCGAGTAATCCACACGCTCATTGCCGCCTTTGATCTCAAGGCAGGCGAGCCGCCGGAGGTTCCCGGATTCGAATTCCGGCTTCGGCAACGTCATGTTCGCGAGCATACCGCAAAAATCGCTTTCGCGTCATCTGCTGAGCGAATTGTGGCTCGATTTCCGTTTACTGGATGGAGAGGAGAATTTCATGAAACGATTCATTCACGCAAATATGTTGGGTGTTTTGACAGCCGCCGGCGGATTGGTCTTGCTTTGGCCCGTTTTCAGTGTCAAAGCATTTAACCCACAACCCGATCCGCCCGCCTTTGGACTGATCGGCATCGATCCATTCGAAACAGCGCGACTGAACGCGGTTTGCGCCGATACGCCGCTGCCCGGTGGCGCACAGCCGGGCCCCTGCCTAGTGAGTTTGGCCTTTCGCGATACCAGTGGCCGCGTGCTGACCCAGGTGACTCAGTCGCTACAACCCGGCCAGGCCACTTCGCTCGACCTGAACGGCGCACAGGTGGCGATGCGGGGCAGCCGCTTCGAAGTACAGCCGTACGTCCCCTCCAACGGCTCCGGCTACGTGATGGTCACCACCGAGGTATTCGAAACAAGCAACGGGCACACGAGCGCGGTGTTGAACCCGACGCAACCCAAATCGCTGTTTCTTACCGGAGGCCAATAAAGCAGGCCCCGGTTCTTCAGGCTCTCTGTAACTCACGGCGCAGCCACGCCTCGGCATAGCGCGTTTCCCGCCCGACCGTAGCGATCGAGACGCCCATGCTTTCGGCAGTCTCTTGCACGCTGAGACCGCCGAAATAGCGCAATTCGATGGTGCGCGCCTTACGCTCGTCGAACGCCGCGAGACTTTTCAGCGCGTCGTCGAGAGCCACCAGATCGGCGGCTTTTTCATCGGAATAGTTCAGAGTTTCGTGAAATTCTACTCTGGAGCTGCCTCCCCCTCGTTTGGCGGCCGTCTTGTTTCGCGCGTGATCCACGAGGACCTGCCGCATGATGGTGGCGGCCAGGTTGAAAAAATGAGTGCGGTCCTGCACATCCGCAGCCGACCGGTCCACCAGCCTAAGATAAGCTTCGTGAACCAGAGCCGTTGGTTGCAATGTGTGGCTGGAAGTTTGATCGCGCAAATAGCTGTTTGCGAGCCGCCGGAGTCCCTGATAGACCAGCGGCGTAAGCTTGTCGAGAGCCGCGCGGTCTCCCTGGCGGCTCAAGCGAAGTAGTCCAGTCACCGTAGCCATGCGGCCGCCTTCTCCGGCCTCTCCCAAGTTTGGTAAAACCAGGCGACGAGTTGCCGGTCTCGGGACAGGGCCTCGCGGCTTTCCGCCGGAATCGCGAGCTGGCGTCGCTGCAACCCTTCATAACCAGCGCCTAGCAGCGGCTCCGCGGTGCTGTATTTTTGCTGGCCTGCCAGACTGGCGCCTAGCAGCGCCTGGCAGTGGAACCGCTCCCACGTATCCGAGTTCAGAGTTTCGTAATTGCGCAGTGCCTCGCGAAGGGGCTGTTCGGCTTCGACATATTTCCCTTGTCTCAGCCGGACGGAACCCAGCGATGACAAGCCTCTCGTAGTATCGATATGCCGGGCTCCGAGTACGCGGCGTTGAGCTTCCACCAGTCCCGCGAAAAGCGCTTCGGCTTCACCATACCGGCCCGCCGACTCGTAGGCTTGGCCCAGGAGACTCAGCGCAAACAGCGTCTCCGGATGCGCCTCTCCCCGCAGACGCGTTTGTGCTTCCACTACTTTCTTGTGGATTGCTTCAGCCTGCCCGTATTTGGCCTGCGCCCGGTACACCACTCCGAGATAGTTCATCGTGATCAGCGTGTCGGGATGATACTCGCCCATGACATGGCGGCGGAGTTCCACCACGCGCTGATAAAGGGCCTCGGCATCTTCGTATTTGCCGCGTCTGCGTTTCGCCGAGGCCAGGTTATTCATGGCCAGAAGGGTTTTGGGGTGACGCTCCCCCAGGACTCGCCGCCGCAGCTCGAGAAGCTGTGCAAATAGCGCCTCGGCTTTTTCGTGCTTACCTTGATTGGAGTAGAGCAGCGCCAGGTTGTTGCCGGTGCTCAAAGTATTTGGATGTTCCTCACCGAGCACTCTGCGTTCGATCTCCGCTGCCTCACTAAGGAGCGGCTCGGCGGCAGCGTATTTGGCATCGTTCAGGTACTCCAACCCCAGGTTATTGATCGTAGTCAGCGTATCGACATGCTCTGAGCCCAATATCCGGCGCTGTATTGCCAGCGCTTTCTCGTTGAGCGCCTCGGCATCGGCGGTCTTCCCTTCGAAAGCCAGCATAGTCGCCACATTGGTCATCGCAGTCAAGGTTTCGGGGTGTTCCGGACCTAGTACTTTACGCCGCGTTTCAAGCAGCTTGATCCACAATGATCCGGCCTCGGTGCGCTTGCCTTGCGTCCAGTCCAGCTCGGCCAGCTCATTTAAACTGCGTAGTGTATCGGGCGCCTCATCCCCCAGTGCCATCCGCCTCAGGGCGAGCGCCCGCTCGACTTGTTGCGACGCTGCTGGAAGCAGGCCGAGATCTTTGTAAGCACTTCCGATTGTCTGACGAATGGAAGCTTCCACCAGCGGACGATTGCGGAATTTGCTTTCAACACGCGCTGCTGCGCGGTCGAGCGCTGTCCGCACCTTCAGATCGGGATCGGGTCTGGTGCCCGGCCCCGACTGTGCGCTCGCCCCTGCCTGGGACAAGAGGTCATTTTGCAAGAAATCGCTTACGGCTCTCGCTGTGGCGGCCTCCCCGTCGGCGCGACGTGCCTCCCACAAACTCGCTGCACCCCCCACCACAAGGGCGACAAACACAGCTCCTATGGCCGCCATCCCCAACCGGTGGCGCCGGACGAACTTTCCGGCTCGATAATGCAATGTGTCCGGCCGCGCAATGATGGGTAACCCGGCCAGATAGCGCCGGACATCCTCGGAGAGCTGCTCGGCCGAGGCATAGCGGCGCGTCGCGTCCTTCTGCAATGCCTTCAGCACGATCATGTCGACGTCGGCGTTAATCCTCGGCGGAGCTACCTCGCGCTCGCAGATCTCACGCGCAATTTCCAGAGGGTCATACGTGTTCAACTGGTGGGCCCGCTTCCCGGTGAGGAGCTCGTAGAGCACGGCGCCCAGCCCATAGACGTCCGTCAAAGTGGACACGGCTTCGCCGCGCACTTGCTCCGGGCTGGCATAATCCGGAGTCATCGCACGCAAACCGGTAGTCGCGAACGCGTTTGCGCCGATTTCAGCATCCAAGAGCTTCGCCACGCCGAAATCCAGCAGCTTGGGCGTTCCATCGGGCGTGACCAGGATATTGGCTGGTTTGATATCCCGATGGACGATTAACTGCCGGTGCGCGTAGGAAACCGCTCCGCATACCAGTCGAAACAACCGCAGCCGTTGATGCAGGTCCAACGCCTTCTCATCGCAGTATCTTGTGAGTGGCAACCCTTCGATGTACTCCATCACGATGTAGGGCTGGCTTTCGGCGCCGCCCGGCGGTATCCATGCGCCGCCATCCAGGAGCCGCGCCACGTTAGGATGATCGAGTGAGGCCAGAATCTCGCGTTCCGACCGGAAGCGCTGTGCCGCGGCCGGATCTCCATCGGGAAAACGGAGGAGTTTAATGGCGACCGTCTGCTGGAATTGATCGTCGGCGCGTTCGCCGCGGTACACCGCTCCCATGCCTCCGTGGCCGATGCGATTGGTCAGCCGGTAGACGCCGATCCGTTGGCCGATGAGGTCCGGTGTTGCCAGAGAGCCGGCAGCTTCTCCGATAACTCGCGCCACCGTGCCGAGCGGCCGGTCTGCAAACCGTAGCAGCGATTCGAGCTCAACCCGTACGTCCGGATCGGAGCACTCCCGTGCCATGAATGCGCGCCGCTCCTCCACGGGAACGCTTAATGCTTCATGGAAGAGAGCATCGAGCCGTGCGCGTTGTGGAGCAGTCAACACCCAGAGGATCCCCGCGGAAAGGGATTATACCCTATAGTGCTCGACGCAGCGGGCAGCGTTTCAGCATCCTTTCCACGAGCGTTGATCGATTTGGAACCGCGTTTCCGTATCCCGGTGCAGGATGGCGGAGGAGATTCCATGAAAAAGAAATCGGCAAAACGCGCTTGGTATTCCAAAAGGACGGCTTTCGGAGCCGCATGTTTAGTAGTTCTCGGAGGAATTGCGGTGATGACGGCCCGCAGTCATCGGTTGTACCTAACCGAAGTTGACCGGCGTTCGCAAAACGGCACGGCAAGAATCCAAAATGCCTATAACCACCTGCCCCTGATCTTCGAACCGGCCGTCGGTCACGCATCCCCGGATGGGCGATTCCGGGCGCGTGGTAAAGGGTACAGCCTGGAATTAACGGGTTCCGGAGCGACATTTACCTTGCGGAAAGAACACACCCCCGTGCGAATGCAGTTAGTGGGGGCGACGCAGAATATCAGGCCCGAAGGAATTGAGGAATTGCCGTCCCGGACTCATTATCTTTTGGGGAAGGACACGTCCCGTTGGCGAACTAACGTCGCGAACTTCGCGAAAGTAAGGTATGCCAACGTCTATCCGGGTATCGACCTGGTCTACTACGGTAACCGCAAACAGTTGGAATTCGATTTCGTGGTAATGCCCGGCGCGGATCCTGGTGCGATCCGCATGCGCTACGACGGCGCCAGGTCGCTAAACCTCGATCCGGATACGGGCGACATGGTTGTGAATGCCGGTAGTGGGACGCTGTACCTGCACAAGCCGATCACCTATCAGGAGACCACCGGGCGCCAGCCGGTGGACAGTCACTTTGTAAAGCGCGCCGAAAATGAGATCGCATTCGCGGTCGGCAATTACGATCGGTCCCGAACTCTGGTGATCGACCCTACTCTTGTTTACTCGACTTACCTCGGAGGTAAAATTCCGCTGGGTAGCGACGGGGATGAGAACGATGAGGGAATTGGCGCCGTCGCGGTAGATTCCAGCGGCAATGCCTATGTGACCGGTGACACCGATTCAATCGATTTTCCCGCGGTCAATGCCTTTCAGCCGGCACATGCCCCGATCTACGATAGCGATGGCTTCGTTACCAAAATCAGCGCCGATGGCTCGCATTTGATTTACTCCACCTATTTCGGGGGGAGCACAGAAGACACCGGCCTAAGCATCGCGGTCGACTCCACTGGTAGCGCCTATGTGTTAGGTTGGACGAGCTCCATCGACTTCCCGACCCAAAGCCCTCTGCAACCGAACAATGGCGGCGGCCCGCGCGACACTTTCCTTGCTAAGTTCAGCCCCTCGGGATCGTCGTTGTTGTACTCGACTTACTTGGGTGGGGCCGGGGATGACTGCGGATTGTCGCTGGGTGTTGATTCTTCGGGTAACGCGTACATCTCCGGATTTACGAATTCCGACAACTTTCCCGTACAGACCCCGCTGCAGCCACATCGCGCGGGTGGTTATGACGGGTTCATCACTAAATTCAATTCCATTGGGTCACAGCTTGTCTACTCCAC
>PSRJ01000221.1 GCA_003175985.1 Terriglobia bacterium | reverse complement strand
GTTGAATCGGGCGGTCTCGAAAACCGTTGATGGGGTGACTCATCCGTGGGTTCGAATCCCACCCTCACCGCCAGGATTAATCAATCAGCTTGACGCGAAAAATCCGCGCATTTCATGCATGAAGCGGCTATAGACGCTGTGTCGCAGCCTGAAGATTTAGACTGACTCGATGTTGAATCCTACTTGCAGGGTGGCATCGGCAAGACGGGCGTCGTTACAGACGAACAACCTGCCGATTGCGCTTCGTCCGGGTAAGCAGATGTGAATGATCACGCTTGTGTCCCAGAACGCCGGCATGGTCCTCCCGGTCCGCCGCAATCGCCTGCTGGATTGCATTCGTTATTTTGCGGCTTGGTTTCACTCGGCCCCCGATCGTCCAGAATCGCTTCTGATCCAATTCCTGCTTAGGGACTGTCATCTGCCCGCAAGCGACCAACGAAAGCTCGTCCGAATCCGCGCCATGCAGAGGGGCGATCTTTGCAATTGGCAGGTTACGGTCGCGGATGAGGACCTCCTCACCTGCTCGAACTCGATGTAGGAACAAACTGAGCCGATCCTTCAACTCCGCAATATTCACCGTGCGCACATGGCCATTGTAGCCATAAGCGCTTTGGGACACCCTGGACGGCGGCCTCGTGGCGGACTTTAGCGCGCAAACGGATTCCGGATCGTAAGACCATAGATCGTTTGACCATCGTGCATGTCCTCCGAATAAAGCGCGGTGGCTCCGCAGTCGAGCGCCGCTGCGATGACCAAAGAATCGAAGATGGAGTAGCCGTAGCGTTCCGCGATGCGCAGCGCTCGCTCGTGGATCTCGAGAGTGAGCGGCAATGGATGGGGAAAAAAGATCTGCAGCAGTTCAAGCGCGCGGCGGACCTCTCTCCAACTCCTGTTCAACTTGCGACGCGCAACTGCAACGAACTCGTTTAGGACCTGAACGGAGATCGTTCCTCCGCCAGCGATCAGTGCTTCCGCTACCGGACTGCGGCTGTCATCTTGGCGAAAGGCATAAAGAATCACGTTCGTGTCAAAGAACGGCTTATCGTTCATTGATCTCTTCGCGATTGAATTTGAAATTGGCAGGGAACGACCACTTCATTTGACGAAGTTGATCGAGCGCCCTCTGCCTGGAGCGGTCCCGCGCCACCTTGAATTCACGTTTTCCCGCCACCGAGATTTCGATCTCATCTCCTTCCTTGAGATCGAGAGCTTCGACCACGGCCGCGGGCAGACGTACGGCCAAGCTATTGCCCCATTTCGAGACTTGCATCAAGATATACCTATCATATTGTATATCCAGCTCGCCGATTATCGTTGAATCCTCGCGGAACCGCCGGTTGCCAGGGCTCGCACCTGCTCCAGCGTCACCATCGTGGTGTCGCCGGGAGAGGTGGTCAACAACGCGCCATGGGCCCAGCCGAGACGAAGTGCCTGCTCCGGAGTCTCTCCGGTGAGCAGGCCATAGAACAGACCCGAAGCAAAACCGTCGCCTCCACCGACGCGGTCAAAAACATCGAGTTCAATGGTAGGAGCGGCGTAGCTGCAGCCATCTATCCACGCCACAGCGCTCCAGCGGTGGCGGTTACTGGAGCGCACTTCGCGTAAAGTCGTGGCGATCACTTTAAGCTGGCTGTGGCGCTCCATCACGCGGCCGATCATCTCCACAAAGCCGGCAGGATCGAGTTCGGAATGGCTGGCCACGGCGGGACCCTCGATTCCCAATCCGTGCTGCAGGTCTTCCTCGTTGCCTACGAGTACGTCGACGCGCTCGACGATACGATTCAAGATTGCGGCCGCGCACGGTTTTCCGCCCCAAATATTCCAGAGTTTTTCGCGATAGTTCAGATCGAACGAGACGATTGCGCCGGCAGCCTTCGCCGCGTCCATTGCTTCGAGAATCAGATCTCCGGTAGTGCTCGAAAGAGAGGCGAAGATTCCGCCGGAGTGGAACCAGCGAACACCCTGGCCAAAAATCGACTTCCAGTCGAAATCGCCGGGCTGCAAGCGGCCGGCTGCTTCATTGGACCGGTTGTAAAAGACAACCGGCGGCCGCACGCCGAAGCCGCGATCGCTGTAGACCGTGGCCATGTTCGGTCCGGTCACGCCATCATGGGCAAACGTTCGGTAGAACGGTTTCACTCCCATCGCGCGTACCTGGGTGGCGATCAGGTCGCCGATCGGGTAATCGACGATCGCGGTTGCGATCCCGGTGTTGAGGCCGAAGCAATCCGCCAGATTCGCCGCGCAATTGAATTCACCGCCGCTGACATGGATCTGGCACGAGGCAGCCTTGCGAAATGGCGTGGCGCCAGGGTCCAGGCGATGCACCAGTGCGCCCAGGGCCAGAAAGTCGAGTTCGCCTCTTTTCGGAACGGTCAACTCACTCATGGGGAACCGATGCGGATTACTCCATTTGAACCGGCTCGAGCCTTGGCATCAGCAGATGAATGATCAGCAGCGCGATCAAGTATGCGGAGCCCGCGATAGCAAACATGGGCACATAACTGCCTGTGAACTGCAGGACGAAGCCTGCAAACGTGGCAATGAGCATTCCGCCAATCGAGCCGCCAAATCCGGCGATGCCGACCACCGATGCCACCGCGCGTTTGGGGAAAGTGTCAGAGGCCACGGTATACAGGTTCGCCGACCAGCCCTGGTGAGCGGCCGTGGCGAGGCCGACCAGTCCCACTGCCAGCCAGAGGTGTCCTGCCGTGGCGCCGAAAATGATGGGCACCACGGTCAGAGCGCAAACCAGCATCGCCGTCTTTCGCGCGGCATTCACGCTCCAGCCGCGCTTCAAAAGCTGAGCCGGCAGCCATCCGCCGCCAACACTTCCCGCCATCGACATGGTGTAGATGATCACGAGGGGCCAACCGAGGTCGGTCAGAGCGAGGCCATATTGTGTGTTCAGGAACTTGGGAAGCCAGTAGAGGAAGAACCACCAGATCGGGTCTGTGAGGAACCGGCCGATCAGCAGGGCCCAAGTCTGGCGGTGCGGGAGCAGTTGCGACCAGGGCGGAACGGCGGCAGGTTCTGGCGTGTCACTCTGGATGTAAAGCAGCTCGGACCGGCTGACCCTGGGGTGGACTTCGGGCCGGCGGTACATAGCGATCCACGGCGCTACCCAAAGAGCGCTCAAGCCGCCCATACAAAGGAAGGCCCATTGCCAGCCCCAATGCACCGCGATCCAAGGGGCAGCGGCGGGTGCAACGATAGCCCCAATATTTGCCCCCGAATTGAAAATGCCTGCTGCGAGCGCCCGCTCTCGTTTGGGGAACCACTCGGCCACGGTTTTGACCGCGGCCGGGAAATTGGCGGATTCGCTGAGTCCCAGGATGAAGCGAGCCACGGCGAAGGCGAAAACGGTCCGCGCGAGGGAATGACCCATCGTGGCCAGACTCCAGATGGCGATTGCGATCGAGTACCCGATGCGCGTGCCCACCCGGTCGATAAAACGTCCGGCCAGCAGCAGGCCCACCGCATATGCCGCCTGAAAAACAGTGACGATGTTGCCGTATTGGATTTCATTCCACCCGATCACCCGCTGCAGTTCGGGCGCGAGAACGCCCAGTACCTGGCGGTCCATGTAATTCAGGGTGGTGACAAAGAACAAGAGCGCGCAGATGCGCCAGCGATATCGTCCTACGACGGCACTCAGGCCGCCGGCCCGACCTACTGCTGCAACCGGGTGTGCTGTGCGTAGAGTCGACATCACATGTCCTTATCTGCGGCTGATCCCGGCTTCGAGACTGCCGGCCACATCCGCTGCCGGGCAAAACCTGTCCCGATGCGCCCAGAGTCCGAGAGCGGGATTCGATACAAAGAAGACTTCCTCGCCTCCGATGACATTGTAACCATCGGCCAGCCTGGCCGGATCGTATTGCGCCAGGCCGTCATTGAGCGAGCGATAAGCAAAGCCCGCGGCGGTGACTTCGGATTCCCCGAGACCGCCGGGACAATACGTAATGGAAAACCGGCCTTCGGAAGAGCCATGAATCAAGTGGGCGGCCGCGCTTAAATTCGCGGCTAAATCGGCGTCTTGATCCACCGCGCGGCGCACGGCGGGAGTGCCCCGGTACCCGTACTTCCGAATAAGGGCATCGATCCCCGCGTCTTCACCAAAGCGTTTTACGCCCGGCGCGAGGATGATCAACTCGCCTCCGTCCGCGATGGCCATGCGCGTCCGGTATATGGCTTTGTTGCCCAGCCATGTGCTTTGGAACTCTTCCGGCGCCAGGTAGACGATGACCTTTTGTAATGGCCGCTCGAGTAACGTGAAGTTAAGACGCAAGCTCAGGTCGGCGGCTCTCCGGTAACAATCGAGATCGTTCCCCACGAAAAGGCCTCCGCTCTCGCGCCCAATCACCGTCAGAACGTGCACGACAGGCAGGTGCGCCAAGTAACCGGCGGCGTAATCGAGCACTCGCCGAACGGGATTATCTGCTCGGCCCATGATCCGCTCCATGCCGTAGACGGCGCCCAGGTAGTGGGTCCTGTGAATGTTCTCCGCGCCGCCGGCGCCGATCAGCAGGTTCTTGTTGTGCCCAGCCATGCCCGCGACTTCATGGGGCACCACTTGTCCGAGGGACAGTATGAGGTCGAAGCCTCCTTCTACCAGGAGGCGGTTCACCTGTACCGGCCACGAAAAATCCAATTCGCCCTCGGACTGTTCGCGGACGAATTCGGCAGGAACTTGTCCAAGCAATGCCAGACCGCAGCGCCAGTCGTGAACATGAAAGATGTTACGCGGCACCCCGGGGAACATGCGCTCGATCTGCCCGTCGCTCATGCGGGTGTGCGTTCCGAGCGCGGGCAAGACATGGGTGAGCCGGTCGCCGTAATACTCGCGCAGGTAGCCGGTTAACTCGCCGGCACGCGAATGGTAGCGTGTGAAATCCGGCGGTATCGCGAGAACTCTGCGCCGGGGGCCTAACGCGTCGAGCGCCCGGAAGAGCCCGCCGCGAAGATCCGACAGATCGCCTTCAAAAAAGACGCTCACAAAACTATGTATTCACCCCCGATGCCAGGAAGCCGCCGTCAACCACCAGGCACTGCCCCGTGATGAAGCTCGCCGCGTCGGACGCCAGCAAAACCGCTGCGCCGACGAGTTCCTCAGGGCAACCGAAGCGCCGCATCGGGGTCCGCATCAGCAGTTCCCGGCCGCGCTCGGTCTCATCCAGCAGCTTGCTATTCAGGTCCGTCCTAAAAACTCCGGGCGCAATGGCATTCACGTTCACCCCGGAAGCGGCCCACTCCACCGCCAGGCTGCGCGTGAGCGATAAGAGGGCCGATTTAGCCGCCGCATACGCGGCTACTTGTGTCAGGCTGACGAAAGAATTCAACGAGGCAATGTGTATGACGCGCCCCTGCCGCGAGGCGGCCAGCGCATCATAAAAGGACTGGCAGGCGCGCAGGGCCCCGGTCGCATTCACATCCAGCGCCGCCGCCCATTCGGCTTCGGTGACGTCCAGGGACGGCCGCCGGGCAACGGCGCCCGCTGCGTAGACCAATATTTCCATATGTCCGAAGCGTTCCAAAACACGGTCGCGCAGGCTATCCACCGAATGCCGCTCCAGCACGTCCACCGTCGCGGTAAGGCTGCGCCTGCCCAGCGCTTCGATTTCCCTGCTGGCGCTGGCGGCCAGTTCCTCCCGCCGCCCGGTGGCGACGACATCGGCCCCTGCCTCCGCGAGGCCAATTGCGATCGCGCGGCCCAGTCCGGATGTTCCTCCAATAACGACGGCCACGCGGCCGCTCAGATCGAGCGTGCTACCCATCGAATCTCTTTCCGTTAATTCGCACCTCGGCGAGTTTCAGACCTTCCACGTTTTCCACCACGTTGGGCTGCGTCACGCGCTCGAAATTGCAGTTCTCCAGACGCAGATTCCGGACGGGCGCGTTGGGGAAGCCCCGCACATTAAGGGCGTATTTCGCTTGCTTGCAGGTCACGTTGCGGATGTCGATGTTCCGCACCACCGGCCGTTCCGGCCCTTGCGGGCCCTCCTCGTAGTAGAAATCGATTTGGACAATGGAGTCGGCGATCTGCCCGATAGTCATGTTCCGGTAGAAGACGTTTTCGATCGTGCCTCCGCGCATCGCATTGGTCTTGAAGCGCAGCGCCTGGTCGAGGTGCGGGCTGTCCAACTGGCAGTTTTCGGCGAATACATTGCGGACGCCCCCGGACATTTCGCTGCCGATTGTCAAACCGCCATGGCCATCCTTCATCCGGCAATTGCGAATTACTATGTTTTCGGAAGGCTTGCCCACACGGCGGCCGTCGTGGTTGCGGCCCGCCTTGATGGCGATGCAATCATCGCCGGTATCGAAGACGCAGTTCTCGATCAACACGTCGGTGCACGAATCCGGGTCGACGCCGTCATTATTCGGGCCGTGGCTGTCGATCTTGAGCCCGCGCACCGTGACGTTGCTGCAATACAGCGGGTTCACTTCGAACATCGGGGAATTCACAATAGTGACGCCCTCAATCAGGATATTTTTCCCGCGCACGGGATGGATGAAATTGGGGCGCAGGTAGCTGCCTTCGCCGAACTTACGTTCCGTGGGCGGGACGTCTTTGGCTACCATGTCATACAGCGCTTTGCGGGCGGTATCCTGCCAGGGCTGCCCCTTGCTCCAGCCGCAGTTCGTGCGTCCCTTCCAGGGCCACCAATGTTCGCAATCGCACTGGCCGTCCAGAGTGCCGGCCCCGGTGATGGCGATGTTGTCCTGGCCATCCGAGTGTATGAAGGCCGAATAGTTCATGCACTCCATGCCTTCCCAGCGCGTGAAGACCAGCGGAAGATAGCGCCGCGGGTCGCGATAAAACCGCAGGGTAGCGCCCTCGGAAATGTGCAGATCGACATTGCCGAGCAGATGAATGGCGCCGGTGAGGAATACGCCCGCGGGCGCCAGCACGCGTCCGCCGCCGGCCTGGTGGCAGGCCGCGATGGCCGCGGCGATGGCCGCTGTCGAGTCTTTTGCTCCGTCCCCGACAGCGCCATATTTGGTGATGTCGAAGTCCCGCTTGGGAAATTGCGGGGGTTTAATGCGGGCGAGGATCGCATCCACCTGATCCCACCCGACTGCGGCGGGAGCCGCGTTCAGCCGCCCCGTATATCCGAAAGCCGTGGCTCCGGCGGCCATATTGACGAAATCGCGTCTCCGCATAAGAGATCTAACCAACCCGACTATAAGCGCCCGCCGAATGGGTGTCAAACCAGAATCGCTAAAGAATGCGTTCAATCGGGCTCAAAGGCCTCAACCATTCACTTCATCTCAACCCAATGTTCAGGATTTTTCGTTTGACAGACGGGACGGTTCCTTCTTACGGTCTAAATAGCATGCCCACACAGACCTTCATTCCGGAACCAGCGGCCGCCGACGGATTATCCGCCCCGCTTAACCCTGATCAACTGCCTGCCGCCGTAGAGAAGGAGCTTGCCGCAACAAGCTTCATCGATATCCACACCCACCTGTTCATGCCTTCCCTGGGCAAACTGGGACTATGGGGCATTGACGAGCTGATTACCTACCATTACCTGGAAGCCGAACTGTTCCGGTCGAGCACAATCACACCCGAGCAGTATTGGGATCTCTCGCGGCAGCAGAAAGCGGATACGATCTGGCGGGCGTTGTTCGTAGAGACTGCGCCGGTTTCCGAGGCGACTCGCGGCGTAGTTGCGGTCATGCACGCCTTCGGCCTGGATACCGGCGCGCCGGATTTGCGGGAGGCCCGCGAGTTTTTCGCCGCGCAGGAATTGCGGACGCATATCCGCCGTACATTCCAGCTTGCCGGAATCAGCGAGGCGGTTATGACCAACGACCTGCTCGATCCGGAAGAGGCGCCCTTGTGGCAATCAGGCGCTGAAGGCGACTCGCAGTTTCACGCGGTGTTGCGGCTCGATCGGATTCTCAACAGGTGGACTGAGCATTGGCCGGTGCTGGCCTCGAAGGGGTTTGCCGTGGATGCCGGGTTGACGGGAGATTCCGCGTCGGAGGTGCGCCGTTTTCTTATCGAGTGGTGCGTCCGGATGAAGCCGGTTTACATGGCGGTCTCGCTGCCGGATACCTTCGCTTATCCCGATAGCGGCGTGCGGAGCCGGCTGCTGGCCGAGGCGGTGCTGCCGGCCTGCCGCGAGTATGGTATTCCCCTCTCGTTGATGATTGGAGTGCGCTACCAGGTGAATCCTGCGTTGCGGCTGGCCGGCGATGCCGTGGGCCGCGCGGACTTGCGCGCCCTGGAGCACTTGTGCGCGGAGTTTCCCGAGAATCGTTTTCTGGTGAGCGTTCTCAGCCGCGAGAACCAGCACGAGCTTTGCGTTTACGCGCGCAAGTTCAATAACCTGATGCCGTTCGGCTGCTGGTGGTTTCTCAACAACCCGTCCATCGTGGAGGAGATCACGCGCGAGCGCCTGGAGATGCTCGGCACGAGCTTCATCCCGCAACATTCGGATGCGCGGGTATTGGAACAAGTCATCTACAAATGGCGGAATACACGCCGCACCCTGGCGCCCATTTTGACGAATAGTTACTTGCTTTTGACGCAGGATGGCCGCCAGGTGACGCGTCCTGATATCCGCCGCGATGTGACGCGCCTGTTCCGCGGCAATTTCGAGAACTTCTGCCGGCGGGGCGCCAGCTAGCTCCTCGTCGCCAGCGTGGAACGCAGGAATTCCGCAATCGCCAGCGTCAGAGCGCGTGGGTACTCTGTTTTCGGCATGGCCAAGGCCTGCTGACGGGTGAGGCGGCGGCCCGGTACACGCAGGGTCTGGAAGCGGGCGCCGCGGGCGCGCAGGGCAAATTGGGGTAACACCGAGTAGCCGAAACCCGCCTCCACCAGGCGTTTAATGGCTTCCGTCTCGTCCGCCTCCATGATTACCCGCGGATTGATTCCCAGCTCGGCAAAGTAGCGGTCGATCATCTGCCGCATGTTGCTGCTCTTCGGATAGAGCAAAAACGGAGCGCTGGCCAGTTCGGCCGGCTGGATAGGAGCCACGGTTGCAGTGGAAGAAGGCTGGCGAGCGGGGCGCAGCACGAGGAGCTCCTCTTCAAACAGGGGTACGATCGTGAGGTTCTGTTCCGGCCAGGGCAGCGAGATCAGGCCCAGATCGTAGCGGCCGTCGAGTATCCCCGCGACGATCGCTTCGGTGGCGCCGACCGTCACGTGTATGTCGGCTCGAGGAAACTTCTTCCGGAGCATCCGCAGCGGAGTACCGAGGCGGTGAATTAAGGTGGTCGCACCGGTGGCGAAGTGGAAGGGCCGCGCATCTTCCCCGGGGACATTAAGAAAGTCCTGCTGGATCTCGCGGATTTTTCTCATTACCTCGCGGGCGTGTCCCGCCAGACGGAAGGCGTGCTCCGTGGGCACAATCCGCCGGCCGGAACGGACGAAGAGCTCGGTATTCAGCTCGGCGGCGAGATTGTGGAGTTGGAGGCTTACCGCGCCAGGCGACAGATACAATTTGTCCGCCGCGTGGGTCACACTGGAATGCTGCATTACGGCGAGAAAGACCTCGAGCTGCCGGAAATCCATTTGGGCAATCCAACCCTTTAGTCATATTAAACAATCTGTTTGCATATTTCGAGATCCGATTTGCCTGACCCGGAGTTATAGTTCGACTGAGATGCCAGCCCCGGTTCGGCTGGCTCCGGGAAGGCTATGAGAGTCTCGTTTGGGTTATTGGTTGCGATCGTTGCGAGCTTGCCGGTCGCGGCCCTGGCGCAGGAATTTCGCGCCACGATTAGCGGGGATATTACCGATCCGACAGGGGCCATGGTTGCCGGCGCGAAAGTCACGATTACCGAGACGAATACCGGGACCAGGATCGCGGCGACCTCCAATATGGCGGGCCATTACACGGCGCCGTTCCTGTTGCCGGGCGATTACGATATCGCGGTCCACATGGAAGGTTTCCGGGAATTCGTAAGGCGCGGTGTGCATGTAGGCGCCGGAGAACATCCTGGCATTGACATCCGTCTTGAAGTGGGAGACGTGGCCACATCGCTCGAAGTCACGGCCGATGCGCCCTTGTTGAATACCGAGAACGGCTCTCTAGGGCAGGCGATCACCACTAAAGAGGTAGCTGAACTGCCTATCAATGGCAGGACGCCGATTATGGCGGCCTCGCTGGCGTTAGGCGTGATCGGTTACGGCCAGCCCGGCCTGGTGCATCCGTTCGATGCGCAAACCGCGGCGGGGTGGAGCGTAGGCGGCGCTTATACCCAGACCAGCGAGTTGCTGGTGAATGGAGCCCCGAATGCCACTTGGGATGGACGTCTGGCTTACAGTCCGCCGCAGGATGCCGTGTTGGAAGTCCGCATCAAGGCCTCCGATACGGACGCAGCCTTCGGCCATACCGGGGGCGGCACTCTGAACCAGGTCACCAAGAGCGGGACGAACAACCTGCGCGGGTCGGCCTGGGAATTCAACCAGCCGAATACGCTCGCCGCCAACGATTTCTTCAATAACCAGGCGGGCAAGGCGCGTCCCGTGACACACCTGAACCAGTACGGCGTGACCGCCGGCGGCCCCGTTCTCGTGCCCAAGGTATTCAACGGCCGCAACAAACTGTTCTGGTTTTTCGCGTTCGAAGGCATGAAGGACGCGCAGCCGAATCCTTATATCACTACGGTTCCCACGGCAGCCGAGCGCAAGGGCGATTTTTCCCAGATACTGGCCACGGATGGCACCCAGCTCTACGATCCGTATTCCGCCGTGCGCAATGGCAGCACCATCACACGATCGATCTTGGCGGGAAACCAGATCCCACAGACTGCTCCGTACCTCAGTTCTGCCGCCCAGGCCTATCTGAAATACGTTCCGCTGCCCAACGTCTCGCCGCAGAAGCCCGACGGGTTGAACAACTTCGCCGTCTCGCCCAACACGCCAGATAACTTCAGCAACGAAATGGGCCGTCTGGATTTCAATATGAGCGACCGCAGCCGGCTGTTCTTCGATATCCGACATACCGATTACGCGCAGACCAAGAACAACTACTTCGGCAACATCGCCACCGGCTCCACGCTCTTCCGCAATAACTGGGGCACAACCGTGGATGAGGTTTACACCCTCAGCCCCACCAACATGTGCGACCTCCGCATCAACTTCACGCGGATGAACGAAGGACACGATGTTCCGAGCACCGGCTTCGATCCCACCGCGCTGGGCTTTCCGGCTTACATGACCTCCAGCTCCACATACCTCCAGATGCCGATCATCAGCTTCGCCAGTAATTCCTTCCAGCAGATCGGCTTCACCGGCACGGGAGCGGACCGTCTGCCGTCGCAGTCCCTCCAGCTTTTCCCGACCTGGATCAAGATCAAAGGCAGTCACAGCCTTAAATTCGGAGGCGATATCCGGCAGTACCGGCTGAATACGTTCTCGGCAAAGAACTCGACTGGCCAGTTTTCGTTTAATGGCAACAGTTGGGTGCGGGCATCCAGCAGCGCTTCGTCCACAGTCGCCTTCGCGCAAGACATGGCATCGTTCGTGATGGGCTTGCCTTACACGGCCAGCAGTTCGACGTACGACGTCAACACCTTCGCTTCCTGGTATTCGTACTACGCTGCCGTCTTCGTGCAGGACGATTGGCGCGTCACACGCAATTTGACCGTCAATGCCGGCCTGCGGTTCGATCATGATGGGCCTTACAACGAGAAGTACGGGCGGACGGTCAATGGTTTCGATACCACGACGCCGAACCCGTTATCCGCGGCGGCTCAGGCAGCCTATGCCAAGGCGCCGGTCGCGCAACTGTCGCCCACCGCATTTCACGTCCTGGGCGGGTTGACGTTCCCAGGCTCCGGAGGAACGGCGGTTTACGAAAACACATCTCACCTGGTAAGCCCCCGCTTCGGTTTTGCCTGGACACCTGACCGGCTGCACGGAAAAACGGTGTTCCGCGGCGGCTTCGGAATGTTTGTGGCGCCTGTGCCGATTTCCCAGATGGATATCAACGGCAAGTACTCCACGACGCCGAATACCAACCAGGAGGGGTTCAGCCAATCGACCGCATTGAATGCGACCAATGACAACTATCTGACGCCGGCGGCCACGTTGAACAACCCGTATCCTAACGGGTTTCTGGCGCCTTCCGGTTCCTCGCTGGGCCTATTGACTTTCGCAGGGCAGGGAGTCACATTCCTGAATCCGCAGATGAAGAGCCCGTATTCGCTACGATGGAATTTCGGGATCCAGCAAAGCCTGGGCGCCAACCTCATGCTGGAAGTGGTTTACATCCACAACCACTCGGTACACTTGCCGATCGACTATACGCAACTGAATGGGATCCCGCGCCAGTTTCTGAGCACGCTGCCGGTACGCGATCCCAACCAGACCTATCTTGCCAATCCGGTTCCGAACCCGTTCTTCGGGCTGCCGAATACCAGTGTCAGTGCGAACTCGAACACCACTCCGGCCCAGCTTCTGGCGCGGTTTCCCCAGTTTCCCGTGGGCGACAACGCCACCGGATGGAGCGGTTCGGGAGGAGTTCTGGAGCAGAACGTGAACCTCGGCAGTTCGTATTTCAACAGCCTGAACGTCCGGCTGCAGAAGCGACTCTCACAGGGTCTCTCGTTCACCGTGAACTATGTGTTCTCGAAGCTGACGGAACGAGTCACCTGGTTGAACGCCTCCGATCCGATACCCGAGAAGCGGATCTCCGCTATCGACCATCCTCAGCGGATCGTCACCGCAATCAACTACGAACTGCCGTTCGGCCGCGGTCGGCAGGTCAACCTGCAATCGCGCTGGGCGAACGCGCTGGCCGGCGGATGGGTGCTGCACAGTGTGTACACGTATCAGACCGGCCAGCCGCTGCAATGGACCAACGGCAGCACGACCAGTCCGGGCGATTACGTCTACCTGGGTGCTCCGATTGTTCTCAACAACCGCATGGCGGATCCGGGCGTACCCGCCTTCAAGGTATCCGCGTTCGATACGAAATCCGCGGACGCTTTCAACTACCACCTGCGGACGTTCCCCACCATGATCGCTGGCCTGCGGCAGGACGGCATCAACCACTGGGATCCATCGGTCGCCAAACGCTTCGAATTTACCGAGAAGAGCTATCTCCAGCTTCGGTTCGAGTTCTTCAACGGTCTGAACCACCCGGTCTTCCCGGCGCCCAACACGACGGCCACCAATGCTCTGTTCGGTACGATCTCGGGCGCGCAGGCCAATCGGCCTCGTATGATTCAATTGGGAGCGCGGGTTGTCTTCTGATTCTCAACTCCGGCTGGGAAAGTTTTCTCTGGGAGTCGGGGACCGCTTTGCGCACCAGGCAAGAGCCCAGCTTGACGCCTGCCGCGAAGCGGCCCGGCTCGGCGCCAGGGTGATTCCGGTCTGGAACAAATCCAACCGCGAACATAGCGTGATCGGTTCCGAGCCCGCCAGCGTGCGCTGCGCCGCCGACCGGGCCGTCCGCGAACTGGGATGGACGGAGCCTTATCATGTCGACGCCGACCACATCAATCTTGAAACGGTAGAACGCTACATTCCGGTGAGCGACTTCTTCACGATCGACGTGGCGGATTTTATCGGCCGCCCCAGTGACGGCGTCGACGCCTTCGTGGCGTGCCATACGGAACTCGCCGGAAAGGTCGAGATTCCCGGCATTCCCGACGCATTCCATATCACAAAAGAGTCGGTGGCCCGGATCGCCGGGAAATACTTGTTTGCCGTCGAGCAGGCCGGGCGCATTTACCGCCACATTCGGGAACTGCGGCAGGGCTGCCCGTTTGTGACGGAGATCTCGATGGACGAGACGGATGCTCCGCAAACACCGCCGGAGCTCCTGGTCATCCTCGCCGCTGTAGCCGGCGAACAGATCCCGATCCAAACCATCGCGCCGAAGTTTACCGGCCGTTTTAATAAGGGCGTGGATTACGAGGGCGACGTCGCGGCGTTGGAGCGCGAATTCGCAGCCGACTGCGCCGTGATTCGCCAGGCTGTCGGACGGTATGGCCTTCCGGAGAACCTGAAGCTGAGTGTCCACTCAGGAAGCGACAAGTTCTCCATTTACCCTGTAATACGACGCGTTTTGAGGGACTTCGATATGGGAGTACATCTCAAAACGGCGGGAACCACCTGGCTGGAAGAGTTGATCGGTCTGGCCGAATCGGGCGGTGAAGGGCTCGTGCTTGCGAAGGAGGTTTACGCGGGAGCCTATCAGTGCCGTGCGGCGCTCTGCGCTCCCTACGCGGCGGTGATTGCCATTCGCGAAGATCGTCTCCCGCTGCCCGCTACCGTGCAATCGTGGAGTTCGGAACAGTATGTGTCCGCCCTGCGACACGACCAGAGCAACTCGGGTTTCAATTCGGACTTTCGCCAGCTTCTGCACGTGGGTTACAAAATCGCCGCCGGCATGGGCGAACGTTACCTTCGCATGCTCGAGCAGTGTGAAGCTGCCATTGCCCGCAATGTGAAAGCCAACCTGCTAGAGCGTCATATCAAGCCGCTGTTTCTGAGCGCTTGATGCACCGGCTGCCTTTTTGTGCCGCAGGCGCTGGCCGCGACGGACGCGGCCGACTGTCCGGCAGGCCGCCACTACTTCGAGCGGTGCTACATTGAAGGCCATGTGGATTTCATTTTCGGCAACGCCGCCGGGCGGAAAATAGCATATCATCGGAACAAAGGCGGATGCATGACAACACGTGCTTCGGTTCTGGCCCTGGCATTTGGTGCTATCGCTGTGGCGGCGGAGGTTCCGCCGGGGGCTCCGGCGACCTTCCATAAAGACGTGCTTCCCATCCTTCAGAAGCATTGCCAGACTTGCCACCGGCCCGGCAACATCGCGCCGATGTCGTTTTTGACCTATCAGAGCACGCGCCCGTGGGCTAAGGCGATGAAGGCAGCGGTCTTGACGCGCAAGATGCCGCCCTGGTCGGCCGATCCCCAGTATGGGCATTACGCCAACGATCCCTCGCTCACGCAAGCCGAGCTCGATACGATCTCGAAGTGGGCCGACAACGGTGCGCTCCCAGGCGACGAAAAGGATGCCCCGCCTCCTCTGCAATGGCCCTCCAACGGATGGACCGCGCAGCCGGACCTCGTTCTTAACGGCGTCCCGTACACGGTTCCGGCCCATCCCAGGAACAACGTGATCGAGTGGATGACGCTGACTACCGCGACCGGCTTTACGAAAGATACCTGGGTCACGTCCGTGGAGATCAAGCCCAGCGAACTGGCGGTCACGCATCACATTTGCATCTCCTTCGTTCCGCACCGGCCCGACGCCGTATACGACACGTTTCTGTGGGTCGATAAACAGCGCGACGAGTCTGGCGTGGAAGTGGCTCCTTCCGAGCGGAAATTCGAACTGCCCACCGCGGATGGAAGAGGCCGGGAGATTTCGCAGCGTGTTCGTAGAAATGCCGGGGCGAACGCCGCAGGCGAAAATGCTGGCGCGAATTCGGTTGGCGGCGTCGGCATTGGATTTACCTGTTATGTGCCCGGGCGCGCTCTTTCCGATTTCCGGCCGTTCCATGCCGCGCTGCTGGTGCCGGCCGGTTATGACATCAACTGGACGATCCATTACACGCCCAACGGCACGGAGCTGACCGACAAGCCGCAAGTCGGTTTAACGATTCCCAAAACGGAACCGGAACACCTGCTGATCGAAAGCTTCGGAGGCACTGACCCGCGTAAATTCGCGATTCCGCCCAACGACGGGAACTATGCGCCAGAACCCTCGGTGGCTACCTTCATGGTGGATGCCGATCTGGTGTGGATGTCGCCGCACATGCATCTGCGCGGGAAGGACATGACGTACAAGCTGGTGTTCCCGGATGGCCGCGAACAGATCGTCCTCAACGTTCCGCACTATGATTTCAACTGGCAGCTCGGCTACACTTTAGCCGAGCCTATCAAAGTTCCGAAGGGCACGAAGCTGATCGTCAGCGGACACTACGATAACTCGGTGAACAACAAGTTCAACCCCGATCCGAACAGGGTCATCTACCAAGGCAATATGACCTGGGAGGAAATGTTCGCGCCATTCTTCGCGATCACTGTGGACAAAGGTGTAAATCCCGCCAAAGTCTTGAACATACCGTTCGCGACCGGCGGCGCTTAGGCTAGGTTGCCTTTGCGGCCTGCCGCTTCACGGCGCGGCGCGTCAGGGCTGTTTCCACCGCAGACACCAGGGAGTTCGCTGCAAAGGGCTTACAAAGAAAATCGACGGCGCCGCCATCCATCGCGAGCCGCCGGCTCCGTGCGTCGTTGTGGGCTGTTACGAAAATGAGCGGCACCGTTTCTTGTGACGCATTCAGGCGCTGCTGCAACTCCAAACCATCAATGCCGGGCATGCGAATGTCGAGGACCACGCAGTCTGACTGGCCCACCGCGTCGGAATTCAGAAAGTCTTCGCCACATGCAAAAGTGGATACCTGGTATCCCGCGGACCGCAGGAGCATTTTGGTCGCGTCCCGGATCGACTCGTCGTCGTCCACGACCGAGATCCTTCTCGCTACCCGCTCCGCGGGCGCTTCCACAGAGTTCTCCTCCGGCATCTTTCCGTAGATCGTCAAATCGGTGAAGATCCGAAGCACGTGGGAGTATTCCGCCAGGGCATCGGACTCCGCCTGGCGTGCCAAGGCCAGCGGACTATCCGGGCTCGGAGCCCGGCCATCGGATTCTTCTCGGAGCAGGCTCCTGTACGCTTGTGTAGCGGTACGATATCGCCGGGAGGCTTGCTCCAGCCGTTCCCGCAACCTATCTTCCAGCTCCCGCCGCACAAGCGTAAGCGATGACAATCCCATGCTCTGTCTTCCTCCCTCTGGTGGGTGAGACCAGTATGAATGACAAGAAACGGGCTGAGTAGCCTACTTGCGGGGATTTGTACTATACCTTCGTATAGCGGCAACAGTCAGAATGCATACTATTCGGGAGGCGGCGGTTGCCGAGCCGATGAAATTCCGAGCTTTTCGGCCATGCGAACGAGATCGGCGAGAGAATTCGCCGCCATCTTGTGCATCAGGCGCCCGCGGTGCAATTTGACCGTGGGCTCGCTGATGTTCAATTTGTCGCCGATCTGCTTGTTCACAAGCCCTCGCACCAGTAGGGCGAGAACTTCCTGCTCCCTACTGGTCAGCGAATCGTAGCGCCTACGGAGCCCGGCAATCTCCATCCTCTCGCGCCGTTCCCGGCGGTCCCGTTCAATCGCTACTTGGACGGCGTCCAGGAGTTCTTGATCGCGGAAGGGCTTTTCGAGAAACTCCACCGCTCCCGCCTTCATGGCGCGAACCGACATCGGAATATCTCCGTGGCCCGTAATAAAGACGATCGGCATGCCGATATCGCTTTCCACGAGTTGGCGCTGCAGATCCAGTCCGCTCAGACCCGGAAGGCGCACATCTAACACGAGGCACCCAGGGGCGTTCGGTCGTCTTGCAGCCAGGAACTCCTGTGCCGAGCCGAACGTCTCGACCTTCAGGCCCACCGAGCGGAACAGGTTCCGGAGGGCTTCGCGTACAGAAAGATCGTCATCGATAACGAAAATGACCGCGGGGTCCGCGCTCATGATGGATGGCTCGCTGCCGCGGATCGAGGCGGCAACGAGAACCAAACTGTCAGCCCGCGGCCATCTTTGTTCCGTTCCGCCCAGATTCGGCCGTGATGCGCCTCCATAATCGACCAGCTTATGGACAGGCCCATGCCCATGCCGGTGGGCTTCGTGGTGAAAAATGCCTGGAACATCTTGGGCATTTCCTGAGCGGCGATGCCGACGCCGGAATCCTGCACCCCGATGAGCACGCCGCCCGCGGCTGATTTCTGCGATACGACCCGCAGTTCTTTCGCCTGTTGGGCAGAGGCCATGGCTTCGGCTGCATTCATGATCAGATTCAGCATTACTTGCTGTAACTGAATCCGGTCGCCGGATATCACAGGAAGGTCGCTGGAGAGTTCAAGCGCCAGAGCGATGTCCCGGCTCTGCAACTCGGCGGAAGCCAGGCCGAGCGATTCGTGGATTACGTCATTGATGTGGAGCGGCGCCTCCTGCGGGCCCCCCTTGCTGAGAAAATCTCGAATGCGCCGGATCACCGCGCCTGCCCGGTTGCCATCCCGAATGATCAGAGTTAGGGAATCCCTGACCTCCCGGATGTCCGGTGTCTCAGCGCCCAACCAGCGCAAGGCCGCTTCGGCATTCGTTATGACACCGGCCAGAGGCTGATTGATCTCATGCGCAATGGAACTCGCCAACTCACCCACGGATAGGGCGCGTGTCAGGCGGGCAAGCTCCGCCTCGGTATTGCGCAGATCCTTCTCGATCTCGAGGGCGCGCTGTTTGGCGAACAGCTCGCGGCGTTGCTCCTCGGCGCGGCGTTCCTCATCGATATCCTGCAGTACAGTCAAGGCCCCGCTGATGCGCCCGTCCGGTTCACGGAAGGGCACGGCGCTGATGCGCGTCCACTTCTCGGTACCATCGTCTTGCTTGCGCAGGAAGTCGATACCCGGCACGACTTCCTCGCCTCGCAGGGCCCGGATAGCGGGGTACTCATTCCGGGGAAGAGGCCGGCCGTCCGGCGTAAATGCACGCCAGCGTTTGTTCTCTTCGTCATCTACCGCGGGGATGTTGCCGCGCATGTACTGCTTCCAGACTGGATTGCCGATCAGCACGCGCCCCGCGATGTCAACCACGCCAACACCGACTGGAAGGTACTTCAGAATCGTCGTCAGCCTCTCCGCCGCCAGCCGCCGCTCAGTGACGTCGCGGAATACCAGCACGACGCCCATCATCTCTCCCTGGGCATCGCGAATCGGCGCGGCGCTATCGTCAATCGGGATTTCCGTTCCGTCCCGAGCAATCAGAAGAGTGTGGTTGGCCAATCCCACGACGCGTCCTTCGCGCAGGACTTTGCTCACAGGGTTTTCTACAGTTTGGCGCGACTCTTCATTCACAATGCGGAACACTTCTTCCAGCGGGTGGCCGGAAGCTTGCTCCACGGTCCAGCCGGTCAACTGTTCGGCGACCGGATTGAGATAGGAAATATTGCCGGCCGTGTCGGTCGCTATCACAGCATCGCCGATACTGCTCAAGGTAACCCGGAGGCGCTCACGATGTTCGGCAATCGCCTCCTGCGCTCTGACTTGTTCGGTGATGTTGCGGACGATCTTGGAGGCCCCCACAACCTTACCGGCCGCATCATGTACCGGCGAAATCGTGACGGATACGTGGATCACCTCACCACTTTTGGCCCGCCGCGTAGTCTGGAAATGGTTGACACGCTCGCCGCGCCCGATCCGCTGGAGAATTTCCGGCATTTCGTCGAGGCGATCGGGAGGAGCAAGGAGCGAAATCGGCTGTCCCTTTATCTCCTCCGCGGAATAGCCGAACATGCGTTCGGCGCCGCGATTCCAACTGGTGATGATGCCGTTCAGGTCCTTGCTGATAATGGCATCGTCCGAGGCCTCGACAATCGAAGCGAGAAGCCGGCTCGTGGCTTCGGCGCTTCTGCGGCCGGTGATGTCCCGGAACACCAGCACCGTGCCTTGGATCGCGCCGTTGGCGTCGCGAATCGGGGCGGCGCTGTCGTCAATGGGCACTTCCGTTCCGTCACGAGCAATCAGAATAGTGTGATTGGCCAACCCGACAATGGCGCCTTCCCGCAACACTTTGCGCACGGGGCTTTCGACCGTTGCGCGTGTGTGCTCGTTGACGATCCGAAAGACGTCGTCGATAGGCATGCCGGAAGCTTCATTCGCAGGCCACCGGAGCAACCCTAGAGCGACGCGGTTCGCGAAGGTCACCCTGCCTGCCACGTCCGTCGCGATGACGGCGTCACCGATACTGGCCAGCGTCGTCCCATACCGTTGCCGTTCCACTCTCTCGGCGCTCTCGGCTTCCATCGCCCGCGCCATCGCCCGCCTCTGCGAGCTACTCACCAAAGCTACGCCTAGACCCACGACGATAAAGAGGAACAACTGAATTTGAGCGGATCGGCTCGCGACTACAAAAGATCCGACCGGTTCGGTGAAATAGTAGGCAGATCCGAGCGCGGAGACCGCGATCGAAAGCATCCCCGGCCAGATGCCGCCGAACCAGGCGGCAAACATCACCGCAAGTAACGAGATGCTGAAGGGCACCTCCGTAGGTGCGAGGAAAGGAAGCAAGGCTCGTCGCAGCCCTAGAGCGAGGACACTTGCGAGGATCGCGGCGCCGTACTGGATCCACCACCGCCGGGCTTCTGCCTGCGGCTCTCGCCGTGCGGAAGGATCCACGCCCGCGACGAAGAAGAGCACCAGCAGCGAGCCGGCCACGGTTGCCATAAGCGCCATTTGCGCAGCGGCTTCCCCTTCAGCGGATGTGCGGGTCCGGACTGACTCTTGGATTGCCTGGTTGTATGGCTCCACGTAGCGATTCTCGCCCCTCAGCAAGAAGCCGCGCTGGCCCATCTCCGCATCGACCAGCTTGGTCAATAACTGTTGGGCTTCGTCTACACTGGCGGTGATTCGGGTAGCCTCGGCATTGGCGCGCATATACCGTGTCCACTGCCGAAACGAGAGACCGACGATGATGATCAGGACCAGGGCCGCGATTCCGAGCATGACCCGGTTTCGCCCGCTGGCACCGGAGAGCAACTCCCTGCTCTGCATAGTCTTGGACTCCACAACGGGAGCAAAGCTGCACGATCGAACTCAGTCCCAGGAGACTTCTCTTCACGTAAGACAGCGTGGCCTTACAAATTGAAAAAAACTCCTAGTTTAGTCAGTGTATGATGCGCCACATTTGCGCATCAATCGGGCAAATATTGGAGCGTTGCGGGGCGCAGCCGGCCTGCCGCGATCAGTTCGGCAATTACCGCGATATCCCGATCGAGCGCGCGATCGCCCGCCAGCGGCGGGGAGACAGACCGGATCGCGGTGCGCATCCCCTCGAGCGGCGGGCTTGTGCGGAGCGGCGCCAGAAGATCCAATGCGCGCGCGGCCGACAACCCTTCGATCGCCAGCACGGCGCGAGTGTTGTGAACGATGCGCCTCAATTTGAGAGCCGCCGTCATACCCATGCTGACGAAGTCCTCCTTGTTGCCGCTAGTGGTGATTGACCCGGTCGAAGCCGGGTGCGCCAGCACGCGGTTCTCGGCTACGAGAGCGGCGGCCGTGACCTGGGCCATCATGAGTCCCGACTCCAGGCCTGCGTGTCCGGCGAGGAACGGCGGCAGGTCTTCATTGAGCGCCGGGTTGACAAGGCGGTCGATTCGCCGCTCGGAAATGCCTGCGAGGGCCGAGAGCGCCACTGCCAGAAAGTCAAGCTGGAAGGCTAACGGCTCGCCGTGAAAGTTGCCTCCCGAGAGGATCTCGTCTCCAAACACCAGCGGATTGTCCGTGGCGGAATTGATCTCGATGGAGAAGACACGGCGCGCTTCGGCCAGCGCGTCCCGCACCGCGCCGTGGACCTGCGGCACGCAGCGCAGCGAATAGGCGTCCTGCACACGGCGGCACGTGATGTGAGACTGGCGGATCTCGCTGCCTTCGAGGAGGCGCCGCAAGAGTGAGGCGCTCTCGCGTTGCCCCGGATGTGGGCGTGCATCATGGATGCGTTGATCGAACGCGCGCGGAGTACCCCGCAAAGCGTCCAGCGTCAGGCCGCAGATGACGTCCGCCGTTTCCGCCAGGATTTGCGCGGCTTCCAGTTCCAGGCATCCGATGGCCAGCATGGCCTGCGTGCCGTTGATGAGGCTGATGCCTTCCTTCGGATGCAGTTCAACCGGCGCCAGGCCGGCGCGTACGAGCGCTTCGCCGCCGCCGAGAACCGTGCCCTCGAATTCGGCCTTTCCCTCGCCGATCAGGACCAGCGCCATGTGGGCCAAGGGCGCCAGATCGCCGCTCGCCCCTACACTCCCTTGCTCGGGGATGACGGGCGTCACCCCGCGGTTCAAAAGATCGCAGAGACGCTCGGCGATCACCGGACGGATCCCCGAGAATCCCTTGGCCAAAACGTTGGCGCGGATCAGCATCATGGCCCGCACCACCGCGGCCGGGAGCGGAGGCCCTACACCCGCCGCGTGCGAGCGGACCACGTTGAGCTGGAGTTGGTCCAGGTCCTCGCGCGAGACGCGCACGTCGGCCAGCAGGCCTACGCCGGTATTCACACCGTAGATGGGTTCATCGCCAGCCGCCAGGCGTTCCACCGGCTCACGCGAGGCCTGCATCCTGACAATGGCCTCGGGCGTTAGAGTGACCGGGGCATGGCGTTCCGCGACTTCGATCACATCCGCGATGCTCAGGTGTTCGCCGTCGATCTGAACCGGCATCAGTATTGTTTTCGGGAGGAGGCGATCAACTGTTCGAGACTCACCAGGTCGGTGGGATAATCCCCGGTATAACAGGCGTAGCAGTATTCGTGCCTATCGTCGGCCACGGCCTGGCGCAACGATTTGAGCGACAGATACCCCAGGGAATCGGCTTCCACGAAGCGGCGAATCTCCTCTACATTGTGGCTGGACGCGATCAGTTCGTTCCGGTTGGGCGTGTCCACGCCATAAAAGCACGGCGAAATCGTAGGCGGGCAGGAGATGCGGAGATGCACTTCGCGCGCACCGGCCTGCCGCACCATGCGCACGATTTTCCGGCTGGTGGTGCCGCGCACGATCGAATCGTCCACCAATACGACGCGTTTGCCTTGAAGCAAGTGGCGCACCGGATTGAGCTTGAGCTTCACGCCGAAATCGCGAATCGCTTGCGAAGGTTCGATGAACGTGCGTCCCACATAGTGGTTGCGAATGAGGCCCAGGCGGAAGGGCAGGCCCGATTCGGACGCATATCCCAGGGCCGCGGCAACGCCGGAGTCCGGCACGGGCACCACGATATCGGCATCGGCGGGACATTCGCGCGCCAGCAGGCGTCCCAGTTCCTCGCGCGACTCCTGCACGGCGCGTCCGAAAACGATGGAATCCGGCCGGGAGAAATATACGTGCTCGAAGACGCATTGCGCGCGCGATTGCTCGGGGGCGAAATGCTCGCGGGTAATCCCTTCGGGTCCCACCATGACCATTTCGCCGGGCTGGACGTCGTGGAGGTATACGGCGCCGATCAGATCGAAGGCGCAGGTTTCCGAAGCGAAGGCGTAGCACTTACCCCCGCCGGAAATCTCCATTTCCCCCACTGCGAGAGGCCGAAAGCCGTGCGGATCGCGCGCCACGAGGATGCGGTCTTCCGCCAGACATACCAGGGAATACGCGCCTTCCAGCGGTAGCAACGCGTCGCGCAGCGCGCCCGAAAGGCTGCGTTCCGAGGAGTGGGCCAGCAGGTGCAAAATGACCTCGGTATCGCTGTTGGCCTGGAAAATAGAGCCGCGGCGGCCGAGATCCCGGCGGAGTTCGACGGCATTGACGATGTTTCCGTTATGCGCCAGCGCTATGCGTCCCTTGTTGCAGTCGACGGAAAACGGCTGCGCGTTCAGCAGGGCCGTGTCGCCGGCCGTGGAGTAACGTGTGTGGCCGATCGCCAGCGAGCCTGGCAACCTGCCGAGTACTTCACTGGTGAAGATGTCCGCCACGTGGCCCATGGATTTGTGGCAGTGAATCCGCTCCCCATCCGCGGTGCAGATACCGGCGCTCTCCTGGCCGCGATGCTGAAGCGCGTACAGGCCCAGGTACGCCATCTTGGCGGCCTCCGGGTGGCCGTAAATCGCCACTACGCCGCATTCCTCGTGAAATTTATCGTACATGCGATTCCAGAGCCTGCTCGTAATGGGCGCGTAACGCCGCGATTTCCCAGCGTCCGAGCATCGTGCCTCGGCGGCTGATCGCGATTTCTTTCTCGATTGTAACGCCCACAACCGGGGCATCGATTCCGTGCTTCGCGGCAATGACTGCTATCTTTTCCGGGCTGGAAGTGGAAATCAACACACGCGAAGGGCCTTCGTGGAAGAGCAATAGGTCAGGACGAAGGTCCGAATCCAGGTCGATGCGTGCTCCGACACTTCCGAAGGCGCATTCCGCCAGCGCCACGGCGAGGCCGCCATCGCTCAGATCGTGGGCCGATTCCGCAAGGCCATCCCGCACGATTTCGCGGATGGCGCTTTCGACGCGCTTCTCTTGATCCATGTAGAGCGCCGGAGGCAGTCCCCAAAGCTGTTTCAGAATCACCTTGGCGTATTGCGTGCCGCCGAAACGGGTTTCGTCGCAGGAACCCACGCCGCCCAGAAGGATCACGGACCTTCCGGGATTGCGAAAGACCGCTCCGGCGGGCGGCACTGTCGGCAACAGCCCTACGATGCCGATCACAGGCGTAGGATAGATTCCCTCGCCCAGTGTTTCGTTATAGAGGCTGACGTTCCCGCCTGTAATCGGTGTATCGAAGAAGCGGCAGGCTTCGCCCATGCCTTCAATGGCTTCCACCAACTGGGCCATGATTTCGGGCCGTTCGGGATTTCCGAAATTCAGGCAATTCGTGGCAGCCATGGGTTGCGCTCCCACGGTGGAAAGATTGCGGCAGGATTCGGCGACGGCAAGCCGTGCGCCTTCACGCGGCGAAAGATAACAGTAGCGCCCGTTGCCATCGAGGGACATCGCCACCGAGGTTCCGGTCTCTTTAATGCGAATGATGGCGGCGTCCGCGCCGGGTCCCGCGACCGTGTTGGTGCGCACCTGGTAGTCGTATTGTTCCCAGATCCAGCGCTTCGAGCAGAGATCGCCGGAGGTCAGCAGCGCCGGCAAGGCGGGTTCGATATTCGGAGAGGGCAGGGAAGGGGCTTCCAGGGGCGCGCGGCGCAAACTTTGGGAATGCGGCCGGTTGTACAGGGGCGCCTCATCCGCCAACTCGCGATTCGGGATTTCGGCGACCACGCGACCGTGCTGCTTTACGCGCAGCTTGCCATCGCCGGTCACTGAACCGATCTCGACCGCGTCCAACCCCCACTTGCGGAAAACGCGAAAGACTTCTTCTTCGCGCCCTTTGTCAGCCACCAGCAGCATGCGCTCCTGCGATTCCGAGAGCATGATCTCGTAGGGAGTCATGCCGGTTTCCCGCTGCGGGACGCGATCGAGTTCGATTTCGATACCCACGCCGCCGCGGCTGCCCATTTCGCAAGTGGAGCAGGTGAGCCCCGCGGCGCCCATGTCCTGAATCCCCACAATGGCGCCGGTCTGCATGGCTTCCAGGCAGGCTTCGAGCAGCAGTTTCTCCAGGAACGGATCGCCCACCTGCACGTTGGGCCGCTTCTGCTTCGATTCCTCTGTAAATTCAGCCGAAGCCATGGACGCTCCGTGGATGCCATCGCGGCCGGTACGCGCTCCCACGTAAATTACGGGATTACCAATGCCCGCGGCTTTAGCGTAGAAGACATCCTCCTTGCGGCAAACGCCCAGCGCGAAAACGTTCACTAGCGGGTTGCCGTCATAACAGGATTCGAAAATGCACTCGCCGCCGACCGTAGGCACCCCGAAGCAGTTGCCATAATGCGCGATGCCCGATACCACACCGCCCAGAATGCGGCGATTGCGCGCGCCTGTTGCCGGATCGTCGAGCCTGCCGAACCGCAGCGAGTCCATCACCGCAATGGGGCGCGCGCCCATGGTGAAAATGTCGCGCAGAATACCGCCGACACCTGTGGCGGCTCCCTGAAACGGTTCGATAAAGCTGGGGTGGTTGTGTGATTCGATTTTAAACGCGATGACGTAGCCGCCGCCGATATCGATGATGCCGGCGTTTTCGCCGGGGCCCTGCACTACCAGCTTCCCGCGCGTGGGTAACTTCTTCAGATGAATGCGCGAACTCTTATAGGAGCAGTGCTCGCTCCACATGACGCTGAAGATCCCCAACTCGGTGTAGCTGGGCTCACGGCCGAGGATGTCTACGATCTTCTGGTATTCGTCGGGCGTGAGCTGGTGTTGTGCGATGAGGTCGGGCGTAATTGTGGCGGCGCTCACGCCCGCACCGCCACCGAGAGAAGAGATTGGAAGACTACCAGGCCGTCGCTCGAGCCCATCAACACTTCCGCCGCCCGCTCCGGGTGAGGCATCATGCCCATTACGTTGCGCTCGCGGCTTAGCACGCCGGCGATATCGCGCAAAGAACCGTTGGGGTTGTCCACGTAGCGAAACGCGATGCGATCTTCCGCTTCGAGCTCATCGAGCGTGCGGTCTTCGGCAAAATAGCAGCCTTCGCCGTGCGCAATGGGCATACGGTAGACGCGATCTTTATGTGCCGCGCAGGTGAACGGAGAATCCGTGGTGCCGGCCCGCAAACCCACTTCGCGGCAGATGAATTTCAGACCGCGGTTGCGAATGAGCGCGCCCGGAAGCATTCCGGCTTCCACCAGAATCTGGAACCCGTTGCAGACGCCCAGCACGGGGCCGCCCTCGGCCGCGAAATTCCGTACGGCCTTCATGACCCGTGAAAATTTGGCAATGGCGCCGCAGCGGAGATAGTCGCCGTAAGCGAAGCCGCCGGGCAGGATGACGGCATCTACGTCACCGAGCGTAGCCGAATCGTGCCAGATATACTCGGCCTGCTGGCTAATCGCATGGCTGGTAGCGTAGAATGCGTCGTGATCGCAATTACTGCCGGGAAATACGATGACGCCAAATTTCATGCGTTATGTTTTTGGGGAGGCAATACCATCTTAGCAAAGTCCGGCGTGGTATTCGGTGCTCCACTACTCTAAAATGGGCTGCGATTGGAAACACAAAAATGAAACTTTTTCGATTCGCGATATTCGCCTGCCTGGCAGTTGTGATTCTACCCGGGGTGGTGTTGCGCGCGCAGAGCGGTGCGCCACGTTATGAAGTCGACCGCTCCTGGCCGAAGCCGCTGCCGGACCGGTGGGTGCTTGGCGGCCTGGGCGGCTTGTGCGTGGATGCTCAGGATCATGTGCTCATTCTGAACCGGCAGGACGTCCTCGAAGGAGACTTGAACGCCGGCCGCCTGGCGCCGCCCCTCATCGAACTGGACTCCGAGGGCAACGTGGTCCATTCCTGGGGAGATCTTAATGTTCTGGATCCGCGCCTTCACAGTTGCCACTTCGACAAAGACAACAACGTCTGGATCGCGAGCTCACCGTCGGGCATGGTGCAGAAGTATTCGCACGATGGCAGCAAACTGCTCTTGCAGATCGGCAAGAAGGGAGTATTCGACTCTTCCGATGGCACCGCCAAGGGGCAACCTCTCAATTCGAACGCGGCGCGCTTCTTCATGCCCTCTAGCCTGTTTGCCGATCCGCAAAATGGAGACCTTTACGTTGCGGATGGGGAAGGCCGGGGCGGCAACCGGCGCGTCGCGGTGCTCGATCGCACCGGCAACTTCCTGCGCCAGTGGCAGCCGGAGGG
>PSRJ01000185.1 GCA_003175985.1 Terriglobia bacterium | reverse complement strand
CGTCGAGCCATTGAAACTGGACCGTATTGGAACCAGCAGCGGCCGAAAGCTGGGAACTGGGCTGAGGGTCGATGCCGACCAGCGGGACTTTTTGGAAATAGGTTCCGTTGTCCCCGGCGGGCTTGGCGCCTGCCAAAGCAAATTGCGTAGCGATGTACTCGGTGGCCAGGTCGCCACCGCGCGAACCTACCGCGCGTCCCTCCAGTAAGTCACTGGAAAGAAAGCGGTCATGCTCCCGAATATGTTCGGTCGAGACCGTATTGTTAGGCTGGGCCAGTACTAGTAAACTGGCAATCACCGCAATGCCGATAGACTTCATCGTGATCTGTAGTGTAATCTAGTTCCAAGCCGCCGGTAAGAGGCGGCTTTATCCTGAACTTAGCACACCCCCTTGGTTGTGGAACCACAGATTACCCATCGGACGTTGACCCATCTCCGTGCTCTGGAAGCGGAAAGCATTCACATCATTCGTGAAGTAGCGGCCGAATTCCAGAAGCCGGTGATGTTGTATTCAATCGGCAAAGATTCCTCCGTCATGGTTCGCCTGGCTCAAAAAGCCTTTTATCCGGGCAAAATTCCGTTCCCGTTGCTGCATATCGATACGACATACAAGTTTCAGGAAATGATCGAGTTCCGGGATAAGTTCTGCGCGGAAATCGGGGCGAAACTGATCGTTCATACCAACACGAAGGCCATCGAGGAGGGGGCAAATCCCTTCCGCCTGGGCACGCAGAAGTGTTGCGCGCTCCTGAAGACGCGCGCCCTGCTGGATGCGCTGGCCGAGGGCGGTTTCGACGCGGCGTTCGGCGGCGCCCGGCGTGATGAAGAGAAGTCGCGCGCCAAAGAGCGGGTTTATTCTTTCCGGGACTCTTTCGGCCAATGGGATCCCAAGAACCAGCGGCCGGAGTTGTGGAATCTTTTCAACAGCCGGATCGATAAGGGGGAGAGTATTCGGGTGTTTCCTCTTTCGAACTGGACAGAACTGGATGTTTGGCACTACATCTATCTGGAGAATATTCCGATCGTGCCCATGTATTACGCGAAAAAGCGCGAGATGGTGGTGCGCGGCGATTCCCTGATCACGCTGGAGCACAATATGCCGCTGAAACCAGGGGAAGAGCCACAGATGGTGATGTCGCGCATGCGCTCGTTGGGATGCACTTACTGCACCGGGGCGATCCGCAGCGAGGCCGATACACTGCCGAAGATCATCGAAGAGATGATCCAGTTCCGCCGCTCGGAACGCGAAAACCGGGTCATCGACCATGATCAGGAAGGCTCCATGGAATTGAAGAAACGCGAGGGGTATTTCTGATGGCTGCCGCGGGCCTGGAAATGCCGGCCGCCGACTGGCTGGTTTCCACAGCGCAGACGGAGCTGCTGCGGTTCACCACCGCGGGCAGCGTGGACGACGGCAAGTCGACGCTGATCGGCCGTCTGCTCTACGATTCCAAGGGAGTTTACGAAGACCAGTTGGCGTCAGTGCGAAAAGCCACGCGGAATCTGACGACCGACGGCCTGGACCTCTCGCTGCTGACGGATGGATTGCGCGCCGAGCGCGAGCAGGGAATTACGATCGACGTGGCATACCGGTACTTCGCCACGCCGAAGCGGAAATTCATCATCGCGGATACGCCGGGGCACGAGCAATACACACGCAACATGGCGACAGGCGCTTCCACCGCCAACCTGGCGGTAATCCTGATCGACGCGCGTTACGGAGTGCTGCCGCAATCACGCCGCCACGCCTACATCGCGACACTACTGGGCATCCCGCACCTGGTGGTGGCGGTGAACAAGATGGACCTGGTGGATTACAGCGAAGAGGTGTTCACGGCGATCCGCACCGAATTCAACGCGTTTGCCGAACAACTCAAAGCACGGGATCTGCAATTCATTCCGATCAGCGCGTTGAAAGGCGATAACGTGGTGACCCCGGGCGGCCGGACGCCGTGGTACACCGGACCGACGCTACTCGAGCACCTGGAAACCGTACCCATCGCAGAGGACCGCAACCTGACGAACATGCGGTTTCCGGTGCAGTACGTGATCCGGCCCGACCAGGATTTCCGGGGATTTGCCGGGCAAGTGGCTTCGGGTGTGATCCGCCGCGGCGATGCGGTCACGGTGTTTCCTTCGGGGCGCACGACCCGCGTGGAATCGATCGTCACCTGGGATGGCAAGCTCGAAGAAGCCTTCGCGCCCATGTCAGTGACGGTCTGCCTGGAAGACGAGATCGACATCAGCCGCGGCGACATGCTCGCGCATGGCGACGATACGCCGCACCTTGGCCGCCGGTTCGAAGCGACGGTGGTGTGGATGAATGAGAAAGTGCTGGAACCGCACCGGCCGTATCTGCTCAAGCACACAACGCAGATGGTGCAGGCCAAGGTTCGGGAGATCCGCCATCGCGTGGATATTAATACTTTGGGACACCAGCGGGCGAGCGATTTGCACCTTAACGAAATCGCCGTGGTGAGCGTGGAGACACAGCGGCCCGTCTTTTTCGATGCGTATCGCAAAAACCGGGCGACTGGCAGCTTCATCCTGATCGACGCGATCACCAACGAGACGGTAGGCGCCGGGATGATTATCGGGCCGGATGTGCATCACCATTCCGGGCCCGTGACACCGTCGGAGCGCATGGCTCGGGTTGGGCACCGGCCGTATGTGATCCGGCTGGCTCACACGGATGCAGAAGTAGCACGGCTGATCGAACGGCATCTCTTCGATCAGGGATATCTGGTTCACGTGGTGGAGGACGCACAGCATTTGGCCCAGGCGGTGCGAACGAGCTTCGAAGCCGGCCTGGTAGCGATACTTTTCGGAGCGGCTGCGCAAGATTCCTCGGCCGTGGCGGCGGGCATCGCGGTCGATCAGATCATCACGATGGACCGGGCGCAGTTCGAAGATGAAGCGCAGTTGCTGCATGCGGTCGTATCGACATTGGCTACAGGCAACGCCGGCAACGTGCGGCTGACGGACGGAGCGGGGATTTAAGCGTCAGTCGGTCGAGGCCGGCTTCCAGTCCCGTTCGATCTTGCGGACATAATCGATCGTTTCAGGATAGGGCGGCACACCATGGAATTTGTCAACCGCGCCCGGGCCGGCGTTGTAGGCTGCCAGCGCGTGGCGCAAGCCGCCGGCATACTTCTCCAACAGTTCGCGCAGGTAGCGCGTGCCGGCATCGACATTCTGCGCCGGGTCGTGAGGATCGGCTCCCAACGTTTGCGCCGTGGCGGGCATCAACTGCATCAGCCCGATAGCTCCCTTCGGGGAAACGGCTTGCGGGCGGAAGGCGGATTCGGTCTTCATGACGCTCCGCACGAGACTCCGGGGCAACCCGTATTTTTCAGCGGCCGCGTCGGCCAGTTGCTGCGGCGAAGTGGCAGGCGGGGTTGTGAGTTCCCCGGGATTTGGGGCGTTCATTGGCGGAGCGGGAGCGGCCTGTTTCGGGGCGTACTCCTCGACCTCGAATCCGGCGATATCGGAGGCTTTCATCTCGATGGTTCCGTCGCCGGTATACAGCTTTACCTTCGCTCCGCCGATTTCATGATGGTCAATGTGTAACCGGCTGCCGCTTGCCAGCACCGCGTATTCGCCTGCGAAGAGGCTCATTGCGCCGCACAAGTAGACAGGTACTAGGAAACGCATGCCAGTCGTATAACACTATTCTGACGTACCGGGGCCAGGAAGCGTGTATGGAATGTTGTATATTTGGCTATAGATAACCTCCGGCCGGATCCGCGCCCGTGCAGCTTCGGATTAGAAGCGTCGATTTGTTATCTTGGAGGTAGCCCCTCGGGTTATGCCCTTCTATATTCAGCCGCTCCGGGAATTCCTGGTGCGGCCTGCGCTTCCGCCCCAACTCTCGCGTATGGCGGAACTGGCGTACAACATTCTGTGGAGCTGGGAACCGATGGTGCGGGCGCTTTTCCGGCGCCTGGACCCGAATCTCTGGCGGGATTCCGGGTACAACCCGGTTCTCATGCTGGGCCGCGTTTCGCAGTCCACTCTGCGCAAGGCGGCGGCCGATCCGCGGTATCTGGGCCTGTATAAGCAAGCCTGCGATGCCTACGATGCGCGGGTTCGCAAGGGCCCTCCGCCCGGAGATGGGAAGCTGATCGCGTATTTTTCTGCTGAATATGGACTCACCGAGTGCCTGCCGGTCTATTCCGGCGGCCTTGGAATTCTCTCGGGCGACCATTTGAAATCGTCGAGCGATCAGGATTTCCCGCTGATTGGATTGGGTCTCCTTTATCAGCAGGGTTATTTCCGGCAGTTTTTGAATCCCGATGGCTGGCAGCAGGAACGTTATCCCCTGAACGATTTTTATACGCTGCCTCTCACGCCGGTTAAAGACGCGGCGGGGCAGGATCTGAAAGTTACAGTCAAGCTGCCCACTGGCAACATTTTCATCCAGGTCTGGAAGCTGGAAGTAGGACGCATCACGCTGTATCTGCTCGACACCAACATTCCGGAGAACGTGCTGCCGCAGGATCGCGACATTACGGACTCGCTGTATGGGGGCGATACGGATACGCGCATCCGGCAGGAGATTGTGCTGGGCATCGGCGGCATCCGGGCGCTGCGCGCGATGGGGCTGAAGCCGACGGTGTTCCACATGAACGAGGGGCACTCGGCGTTTCTGGCTCTGGAGCAGATCCGTCTCTACATGCGGGAGGAGGGGCTGGCGTTCGATGAAGGCCTGGAAGCGGCGCGCACGAGCAACGTTTTCACCACCCACACTCCGGTGCCCGCGGGAATCGATCTGTTCGATCCCGGCCTGATGTACCACTATTTCTCGGAATATTGCGGCGAAGTCGGGATCGATTTTCAGCAGTTGATGTCGCTCGGGCGGCGGAATATTTACGATCGCGATGAGCGATTCTCGATGGCGGTGCTGGCGCTCAACACTTCCGCCTACCGCAATGCGGTGAGCCGTCTACACCGCCAGATTTCGCAGGAGATGTTCCACGATATGTGGCCGCAGTTGCCGCTGTGGGAAGTGCCGGTTACCTCGATTACGAATGGGGTCCACCTGCCGAGCTGGTTGAATGGCGATTTGGCGGCGTTGTATGACCAATACCTCCAGCCGGACTGGCGGGACCATTTCAACGATCCGACCATTTGGGAACAGGTAAACGACGTGCCGGACGAAGAACTGGTTGAGGTGCACCGGAGGCGCAAACGCCGGCTGGTGAACTTCGTGCGCGCGCGCGGCCATGCCTCGGCGGTCCGGCGCCAGGCGTCGGCTTCGGAGGTGCGGCGCGCCGGAGAGGTTCTCGATCCGAACGCATTTACCATTGGGTTTGCGCGGCGCTTCGCGACCTACAAACGCGCCACTCTGCTGTTTCGCGATGTCGAGCGGCTGAAGCGTATTCTTCTGAACAAAGACATGCCGGTGCAGATCGTGATCGCCGGCAAAGCACACCCCAAGGACCAGCCGGGCAAGAGCTACATCCGGGAGATCGTTCAACTCTCGCGCGATCCCGATCTTTGGAAGCACGTGGTCTTTCTGGAAGACTACGACATGAAGGTAGCCCGTGAACTGATCCAGGGGGTGGATCTGTGGCTCAACAATCCGCGCCGCGGCGAGGAGGCCTGCGGCACTAGCGGGATGAAGGCTGCCATTAACGGGGTTCTGAATCTCAGCATTCTGGATGGCTGGTTTGACGAAGCTTACGAACGCTCCGGGGGGTGGGCTATCGGCGAACGCGAGCCCTATTCGGAAGACCAGGATGGCTTGCACGCCAGCGCGATTTATTATCTGCTGGAGAACGAAATCGTTCCCATGTTCTATGAGCGCAAGGAGCAGACGCCGCGGGAGTGGATCCGGCGCGTCAAGCAATCGTTGCAGTACATCAGCCCGATGTTCGATTGCCGCCGCATGGTGCGCGAGTACATGAGCGAATTGTACGAACCGGCGCACTCCCAGCACATCCGGCTGCTGAAAAGCGAGTATAAACTCTGCAAAGAGAAGGCTCATTGGAACAACCGTATCCGGGAAGTGTGGGACCATGTGCATTTCGTGGAGACGGGCGGTGTACCGGCAAATACAATCGTCAGCGGTAAGCCGGTACCGGTGCGCGCAGCCATCGACCTGGCCGGACTGGCGCCCGCGGACGTGCGCGTAGAAGTGGTGCTGGGCCGCGTAGGCACGAGCGGGAACCTGGAAGACACCGAGGTTATGGTACTTCCAGTTGTAGAGCAGCAAGGCGCCGTAGCCATTTTCGAGAAAGACGTGGTGCCGGAACGTACGGGCCGTTTAGGCTATGCGTTACGCGTCAGTCCGAACCATTTTGACGATCCGCTGACGCGCCCGTGCAGCAGTCCCCTGAAGTGGAGCACCGTAGGTTAGGTCAAAATACCCAGTAGCAGAGTGGCAGTCATGTGTGGTAAATATGTATTTGTAGCATTGGCGGGCACGGTCTGCCCACCCAATCCCTTCGGCAGCGTTTACAAAAGTCTCTTTCGCTCTTACGGAGCAGTCTTTCCCCATGGACAGTGATCGCAAGTACCGACAGCACGGGTACATGGATTCCGACCGCGACGGCAAAGGCTATCGCGAGGACCGTCCCAAACCCCAAGGCCCCCGGCCGCCTATCGACGTTACCGGACCCCGTTTGCCGCGGCTGGTGCAGCATGTAGCCGCCTCGCGCTGCTACAATTGCGCCACCACGCTGCCTGCCGGTACGGATTTCAACGGAACGTGCCCGAAGTGCAACAGCGATCTGCATTGCTGCAAACAGTGCTCGCACTTCGAGCCGTCGACACGGTTCCAGTGTCTCAAGCCCATCCCGGTGCGCATTGCGGTAAAGGACAGGGCAAACGATTGCACCCTGTTTACGCCGCGCGTGACCGTCGCCCGGGACGGCACAGCCAATGGCCCGTCGCCGGCAATAACCCAGCCGGTAAACCCGGGTCCGCCGGCGCCCCGCAACCCGGAAGATGCCCGGAACGCTTTCGACAAGCTGTTCAAGAAGCTCTGATCAACCTCCCTCTCACTCCAGCGGCCCACCGAGGGCAGCTTCCATCTGCCACAACGCTAATTGGTAATTCGCCCGCGCCTGGTTATAGGCGACTGCTGCCTGGCTGGCCGTGCGCTGCGCGTCCAGTAGTTCGAACAGGCTGGCCTCGCCGCGGCGGTAACTGTATTCAATCGCATCGCGGAGTTTGGCCACTTGGATCAGGTTCTCCGTGCTGTACAACGCGGTGGTCGTTTGCGCGGCGGTGAATGCCTGGTATGCTTTTTCCACGTCCGTGAGCGCTTGCGTTTCGACCTGCCGCAACTGGGCCTCCAACAGGCGCTGTTGCGCCGACGCTTGCGCGATGGCGGCTTTCTGATTGTTGTAAAGGAACAGAGGGACCTGGGCCACCACTCCTACTGCCGAATCGTTGCCGACGCGCTGGTATTCCACCCCCAGGGAAACATCCCGCGCGCGCTGCGCCTGGGCCAGCCGCAGGCCGGATTCGGCCGCCCGCAAATTGTTTTGCGCTGCCTGCACGTCCGGGCGCCGCGCGAGGGCCATCGACCTGAGTTCGTCGACAGTGTGTCCCAGAGTACGTTCGGCGAAAGTGCCGACTACCTCGACCGCGGGCGTGAGGGCCGGCGGTGTGGTCTGGGCTGCGGCGGAAGTGATGTTGGACGCGCCGCGCACACCGGATCCGGCATCGACCGATGCGTTGAGCAGATTGGCCATGTCCTGCAGAGCCTGTTGATACGAAGTCTGCGCATCGATAATTGCCTGCTTGTATGGAAGGCGGCCGGCTTTGACCCGAAACAGTTCCATGCCCGCCTGGTCTCCCGCGTTGACGCGCAAAACGGTAAGGTCTTCGGTCTGCTGATATTGCTGATCGATGGATTGCGCCAGCTTCAGATTCTCGCGGGCCAGCATGGCGGCGACGAATGCCTGGCGCAATTGCAGGAGCTGTGTGCGAAAGGCATCGAGGATCTGCGCGCGCGCGGCATCCACTTGCGCCTCCGCCTGCGCCTCACGGAACTCGCGTTTGCCGCCGCGCTCGAATACTTTATTGAACTGTATCGTGTACGTGGGCTCCGCGCCGGTGTCGCTGTTAGTGGAGAAGAACCGCGGATAACTTCCGGCTACCGGCGAGTAGATCGGGAACTGCTCTGCGCCGATTTGCAAGACGGGGTTGGGCTTGTAGCCGGCGATCAGGCGCAGCGCCTGGCTGACTTCGAGTTGCTGGCGTCCGGCCACAACGGCCAGGTTGCGCTGCAGAAGCATTTCCTCGGCCTGCGGAAGGCTCAATTGCCGCGGCAGGACAATGGGGGTAATCGCTGCGGCGGCAGGCTGCCCGCTTTGGGCGGGCACTGCCTTTATCGAAAAAACGATGAGAAGGAAAGACCACTTTTTCATGGACGATGACCTCTATTTGACCCTGGACCAATAACCTGAAATTGCTCTCTTAAGAAAGGAGAGGCGCCCGGAAGGGTCGCCAGGTTTCGGAAAACAGGAAGGACCACGACGCGAGCGCGAATGGACGAACCAGAGTCTCCATTCGTGAGTATGGCACAAGCGCGCTGCGCGCCGGGTTGCAGGGCCGCGCATGCGTACATGGCGCGACAACGTGATACACTCCACGCTGTTATGGCCGACGCTCAACTCAAATTGCAGATGCGCGACGGTCTTCGCCCAGGTGAAAAGGTCGTCGTGCTCGAAGGGGTCTTGAATGCAGATACGGCCTTTCACTTCCGCGATCTCGTGCGTCAGGGCGAGCCGACGACCCTGGTGGTGGATATGAGCAAGGTCCGGTACGTGGACTCCAGCGGGCTTGGCGTCCTCATCGGTGCTTATGTATCTTTCGACCGAAGTTGCAGGCGCCTGCTCCTAGCGGGACTCAACGATCGAGTCTGGGAGCTTTTTCGGATGTGCAAGGTGGACGACGTGTTCACGCGTTATCCGACGGTAGCCGACGCGCAGCGGTTTTGAGCGGAATGCAGGCAATCATAGGAGGACCAATGGAAACCCTCAAATCGATCGCGGTTGTTCTTATAGCTTGCGGTTCTGTTTCCGCGCAGTGGCTGCACTACCCGACCCCCGGAATCCCCAGGACGACCGCCGGGAAACCAAATCTCTCCGCCCCGGCTCCGAAGACCGCGGCTGGCAAACCGGACTTATCGGGAATCTGGGTGCCAGCCGATGGGAAGTATTTGCCGAACCTCGCGGTGGACGGCATCGACGTGCCTTTTCAACCCTGGGCACTGGCGCTTTACAAAGAACGCCAAGCGAACCACGGCATGGGCCGGCCCTCGGAGCGCTGTCTTACTCATGGTGTGACTGATTTCGATGCTCTGGCCACGCCGCGCAAAATCATCCAGACCCCGCAAATGATCGCAATTTTGTTTGAGTCATACAATCATTACCGCCAGATCTTTCTCGACGGCCGTCCTCTGCCCGAGCGCATACAGCCGGCCTATATGGGCTACTCCGTCGGCAAGTGGGACGGCGATACGCTGGTAGTGGACACGACGGGCTTTGACGAGCGTGGCTGGCTCGACGATGGCGGACATCCTCAAACCGAAGCGCTCCACGTAACAGAACGCTACCGCCGCACTAACTTCGGGCACATCACCCTGCAAATTACGATCGATGACGCCAAAGCCTATACCAAACCGTGGACTGTGAACCTCTCCGGCTTCAATCTGCTAGCGGATGAGGAACTGATGGAGAGCATTTGCGAGAACGAGAAGGATGTCGTCCACATGGTCGGTAAATGAGACGGCGGCACCCTTGGTGTCGTCAGTATCTCTGCCTCCACTGCCGATCAATCAATGCGGCCACGTGTCCGAAACTGGTGGCTCTCGATTTGAACGGCCGCGTATCGACCCTGCACGCGGACAATCCGGCCTGTGGCATGCAATCTCAGGGCTGTGACACCATGCAGCAACGCGGGCCATGTCATGGATAGCTCAATATTCTGGCCAACCGACAAAGCATGAGCGGCTTCAAAAAACATGCCACCGCTTGACAGGTTGACGCTGCGCCCAACGCCGGTCTCAACGATACACGGTCCACGGGAGACTGTGTAACGCACGTCAAGCGTTACGGGGTACCGGCCCTTGGCTCGCCGCTCACCGGTGATGGCTGCGAGGCGCAACAACCTTGCTTGGCGGTACTCGGCAGCAGCGGTGGCGGACATACGGCGTATTTTCTGCCCGTTCTTGCCGAATTGCAAGGTATCTTAGGGACACCCCTTGAGCACCGCCCGGAAATGGCTGGGCAGCCTTCTCCTTCAAGAACTCCAGCGAAAGTGCCGCAGGTGTATACTGCTCGCCGGGAGGCCAAATGGAAGCCAATGCACGCACAATGGGGATGCTGCCGCTTGGCGCGGAGCCTGCTAGTGGTAATCAGTACGGCCGCGGTCGTTTGGGCCGCCGACCCAACCATCGGAACATGGAAACTCAATATTGCGAAATCGAAGTTCAGTCCTGGGCCTGCGTTTCAGAGCGAGACGCGGACCTATGAAGCTGTACCGGAAGGTGTGAAGGTCACGATCAGAACCGTCGACGCAGAAGGCAAGGCGGTAGTCAGCGAATACCCGGCGAACTACGACGGGAAGTTCTATCCGGTGACCGGCTCCGGCGGGCCGGCCGATGCGATCGCGTTAAAGAAGATCAACGAGAATACGGCCGAATCGACGCTGATGCACGGCAGCTATGTCGTGGCGACTGCCCGGCGCGTTGTGTCCGACGATGGCAAGAGGATGACGATCACGTACAAGGGAACCGATCCGATCGGCCGGGTTGTGGATTACACGTTAGTCTACGAGAAGCAGTAATCGCATCGGGAAAGTCTAAGAGTAACGAACCGGCGTGCCAGGGGACTGGTTGGGGGAAATGTGTACTCGTTTAAGCATGACAGCAAGCCAGGTACGGTAATGGCCCCAGGTCTGACCCCTTGATTTTTCTGGTGAGCGCGGAAGCAATCGAACCTTCAACCTAGTGATTAAGAGTCCCTCCGGAGGGGTCGCGCGGGGTTGCTTGGGTTTGCTCAACAGGCCTAATTCTCAAGGGCTTACTCCGGCTTCGGTTATTTGGCATTGCGCTTGCCTCCCTGGGATTTCTAAATGACGCAGGCACAAAAATGGGCACAAGCCCATACTCCTTTGCGCACGGCAGTGCTCAAGCCACATTAGAATTGAATTGATGATCCAGGCGGAACGCGAGGCTGACGATACTCTGAGAGCCGCATACGAGCGCTTCATGGACGAGCAGGAACCCGCCCGCAAGAATGAAGCGGGCAAGGATCTCGTCCGCGCGATCTTTGGGAAAGACGCCATTGCGGACCACGGATGAAAGTTCGAGACGTAATCAAGTTGATCGAAAGCGATGGATGGTATTTGAAGCGGACGCGGGGCGACCACCGGCAGTATACGCATGACACCAAGCCAGGCAAGGTAACGGTCCCAGGCCATCCGGCCGACGAGATGCCCGCGGGGACGCTAAACTCTATATTGAAACAGGCAGGGCTCAAGAAATGAAAAAGTACACGGCGGTCTTCGAGCAGGCACCCAACAATTGGGCCGCCTACGTTCCGGACCTTCCTGGCTGCGTGACCACGGGAAGCAC
>PSRJ01000065.1 GCA_003175985.1 Terriglobia bacterium | reverse complement strand
CGGCGGCTTTCGATCCGTAGGACTTCCGCAGATCGCGCACCACAATTGCGGGCGAGGACATTTCGATTACGACGGTTTGCGGATAAAGACCAGGATGTGTTGGCGCGGCAGCCCTTCGATTACTTTCTCGAGGCGGAAGCCCTCGGGTTCGATTTCAGCCTTCACTTGATCGATCGTCATCTTATGCAGGGGCATGATGGGAACCTTGGGATCCTCGGCGCGGTACTCAAGCAGCACCATGCGGCCATCCGGTTTGAGCGACTCGCGGATGTGGCGCAGCATTTGCTGCGGCTGCGTGAATTCGTGATACACATCCACCATCAGCACCAAATCCATCTGGCCTTGGGGCAGCCGGGGGTCATCCAGTTCGCCCAGCACCGGCACGACATTGGCGATATGCCGCTCCTGCATATTCTTCTTCAACATTTCGAGCATCTGCGGCTGAATGTCGTTGGCGTAAACTCTGCCTTTCGGGCCCACCCGTTCGGCGAGGCGCCAGCTCATGTAGCCCACGCCGGCTCCGATGTCGGCCACTGCAGCGCCCTTGGCGATCTTCAACTCGTCGAGCGCAACATCCGGCTGCTCTTCGGCCTCCCGTTCGGAGCGGACCAGCCACGGCGCCCCGGCCACACCCATAGCGCCAGCGTACTGCCGTCCGGTGATGGGGTGCGTATTTTGCGGCCATGCCAGGGATTGGAGAAGGAGAACCGCGGGCAGGGCAAAAGATAGTCTGCGCATAGATTTCACTCGTTGGTGGGATCAATATCGGTGGGAATGTCCTTCATGCCATCGATGGCTTTCTGCATGGCGGGGCGGATCATGGCTAGGCTGTCGAGCATCCGTTTGGCGGCCGCATAATCGCCGTGGGCTTCAACAGTGAGAAGGTCGTGATCTAAGTCGCGCACGGCGTTCTTGATCTTAGCGTAGTCGACGGTGAACGAGCCATCGGGATGCGCGACGAACGCGCCCTTATCCATCAGGTAGTTGAACTGCATCGCGACACCGCGGCCGTGAGCTTCCGTCAGCCCGAACCGGACCGAGCGGAAAGTAGAGGCCAGATAGGTGGTGTAGAGCTGGCGTTCGGCATCCGGGCCATGCGACAGCCCGTGATCATAAAGGTACTGCAACATGAACAGACCGGTCACGTCGGCCTTGGCTTCCTCCCAGGGCGCGTAGAGCTGCTTCAATTGAGCACGTGGGGAAGTGGAGCGTCCGGCCACCTGGATCTGCTGCGGGCCAATGCCATGGCTGAGCTCATGCGCCAGGATATGGGCGAAGAAGGAATCGAAGCTGAGGTGCTGCTGCTCGGCCTTTGCGAGCACACGCGACGCGATCGGCTTCAGAATGCTATCGAACTTCGCCTGCTGCACGTTGTTCAGCATGACGCGCTTGCTGCCCTTTTCATGTACGACCCGTTCGTCATTGGGCAGGTTGAAGGCGGCGGTGCGGACTCCGTGCGCGCCATCGCCCGCCGCGAAGACCTCGTTCACCACGCGGATCGGCGCAAGAGCGCCGAGTTTCGGATTGCGGTACGCAGCGTCGATCGGCAGGTTGTTTTCGATCTCCTGTAAGCGCGAAGCGAAATTCTTCAGCCGCTCCGTCTGCTGGTCGTCGCGGATAGTGACGTAGGCTTCGAAGGCCGCCTTGTAGCCGAACATTTCGTCATTGTAGGTTTCGTACGGGCCGATAGTGATATCGAGCGGGGCATCGAGTTCCATCCAGGCGAGGTCGCTTGCGTAGTAATCATTGGAAAGGAAAGCGTCGGCGCGCAGGTTGAGATACTTTTTGAGGGAAGCATTGCCGGTGAGCGCGGCGGCTTCGCGCAGCAATCCGGCGGCCTTCGACAGATCGGCAGCGTAGGCCTTGCTATACGGCACGATCGTGAGCTGCCGGTTGGCGCCCCGGCGGATCAGCGTGAAGAATCCTTCGGCCTGCTGCCGTTCTGCCGGAGCTAGTTTCGCCGCCCACGTCTCGAACTCGTCGCGCGACACGTCCTCCGGATAGAAATTCGCTCCCAGTGGTTTGCGCTCGGGAACGCCGGGAATGAAAGCCGTGTGCCCATCGAGATCGGACCATGGTCCCTTGTTCAGCCAAAAATAGTGCAGCCGCTCTTTTCCGAGCGGTGTGGTGTCTTTTTGAAGCTGATCGTAGAGCGCCCGGTCGCCGCTCCAGAGCTGATCCATGAAAACGAAATTAAGCACGCGCGCGGCTTCGACCAGTTTGGCCAACGCCTGGCGATCACCCGGCGAAAGAGCCGACGTATCGTAGCTGAGCTTAACGGGCGCGAAGCGCGCAGTCATCTGTTTCAATTGCAAAAGATCGGGCATAGCTGCGGCAGCCGCCAGTAATATCACGATCGGCTTCATAGACTCCATTGTCACACCCCCGCGCGATTTTCAAATCGCGTGAAATGAATTTCCAACTTGCTGCACGTAATAGGAGGAATGAAGCGGACGATCGGAAACAGATGTACAGTCCCCGCAGTTTTTGGCCTGGCCAGTGTCCTGGCTTTTGGAATCCTCGCAATACGACGGCCTGTTGTGGCCGAGCCCCAACTCGAATGGCGCGCTCCACAAATCTCTGTTAAGTCGGAGCCTCCGCTGCGCGCGCCTTGTGGTTCCTGCCATTTGCCGGTAGATGGATCGTCGCTGATATTCCGGCATCGCGCCGTGCAATCGTTGGCCGATTTCTAGGTCAACTCGGGTTGCGTGTCATGCCGGGCGGCGTTGCCGCATGCAGCGTCCGGCTTGGGGGCATAAAGCAGGGGCATAGGGGAAGCTCCTCGAGTTCCACGGAATTCAGATCGGAAATCGCCCACCAGTTCATCCCCTTCGAGCGCCAGTTTACGGCGTTGAAGCCTGCGATGGAGTGCGGCTGCGGAGCCTGGTCCGGCTGTCCCGCCTCCGGCCATACGAAAACATTGATCACATGCTGGGCCCGCTGGTAAACGAGTGCCGAAACGGCCCGTCCGCCGAGATAATCCAGTCTCCCTCCCACGAGTTCGAACCCTTGGCTTGAGAGGTCCGCCACCTCGGGCGCGTAGTCCAGCTTTCCGCGGAACCAGGGCTTCACCGTCTGCCGGTCCGGAGAGTTCACATCCAGCAGATGGTCTGCCAGGAGCGACCGCACATGCTCCTGCACAATATCTCTCTCCAACAGATCCGGGGCGTGCTGGGCCGGCGGTGCATATCGCCAAACCACCACCACTGCGAGCGCCAAACTTGCGGCGGCCGCGAGCCACGGCGCCGTGTGCCACGGAATCCGGGCGCCGGGCGCGCCGAAGCGTCGCCGCAGTTCCGGCGGGGCGGGGAAGCGAACCGCGCTCGCCAGGAGCGCAGAGGTCTCTTCCATTTTTCGCAGTGCCGCCGAACAGCCGGCGCATTCGGCCAAATGCTCTTCGATTTCCAGAGTGCGCGCCAGATCGAGTTCTCGATCCTCATACGCACTCAGCCATTTTTCTACTTCATGGCAGTTCATACGGTTTCCTTTCGTGTTTCACCGGTCAGGATTTCCTGCAACCGGCGGCGGCCGCGCGCCAGGCGCGACATCACGGTTCCGATCGGCGCCTCGATGATGCGTGCGATCTGTTTGTACGACATCCCTTCCATTTCGCGTAGCACCAGCACCTCCCGATACTCGGGCGGCAGGCACTCTAGGCCGCGCTCAATCGTCTGCCGGTCTGCCTCCCGCAGGTGCAGAGCCTCCGGACCCGGCTTGTGATCTGCGGCCGCTTCCAGGCTCTCCACGGGCTCGAAAACGGCTACGCTCCGGCGAATCTTGCGCAATCTCTGGTAGCACGCGTTACGCACGATGGCGAACAGCCAGCCCCGGCCGTCCTCGCCGTGGAACGCATCGAAGTAGGTGAGAGCCCGGAGGTAAGCGTCCTGAACGGCGTCCTCGGCATCGTGTGGATTGCCGACCAGCCAGCGAGCCAGGTTGTACGCCGCGTCCAAATGTGGCAGCATGGCTGCCTCGAACCGGGCGCGCCGTTCTTTCTCGGTCAGATGCAGTTCCCCTGGATCCATATTGCAGGACCCGGCTTTTTATTCCCGGGTCAAATCGCCGTCAACAGCTTGGCAAGCAACGCCGTCCGATCCGCCATGCGGTCGAGAAGAATGCTTTCGTGGGTGGCGTGAGCGCCTTCGCCCACGGCTCCGAGGCCATCCAACGTAGGAATTCCCAAGGCGGCAGTGAAGTTGCCATCCGAGCCGCCGCCGCTGAGGGATTCTTCCAGGTCCACTCCCAGTTCCGCGGCGGCTTTCCGGGCAAGCGCGAACAGCCGCACGGTTGCCGGCGAGCGCTCCATGGGCGGCCGGTTCATTCCTCCGCGAGTCTCGATCGTGCACTTCGGATTGTGCGGGCGCAGAGCGCGAAATCGCTTGTCGAGCGCCAGCGCATCCTTCGCGCGCATAACCCGGATATCGATTTCCGCCCGCGCTTCGGCGGCCACCACATTGGCGCGGGTTCCCCCGACGATCACGCCCGGGTTCACCGTGATACCCCGGTCCGAATCGCCGAACGCGGCGATGCGCTCAATTTGGCGCGCCAGTTCCAATACGGCGCTTGCTCCGGCTTGGAAATCGAGCCCCGCGTGTGCCGCTTTCCCCCGTACCGTCACGTGAAAATGGCCTACGCCTTTGCGTGCCGTTTTGAGTTTTCCCGAAAGTCCGGTGCCTGGTTCGAGCACCAGCACGGCTTTGCTGCGCGCGGCATTGCGTTCGGTGAGCGGGCGAGACGACGCGCTACCCACCTCTTCATCAGAATTCAATTGCAGGATCACTTTTGACGGCACGGGAATCTCGAGTTCCCGCAAGGCCTGTGCGGCAAAAAGGAAAAAGACGATCCCCGCCTTCATGTCAAAGATGCCCGGTCCCCATAGCCGGCCGTCCACGTGACGGAAGGGCATGCCGCGCAGCGTACCCATGGGCCACACCGTATCCGAGTGCCCCAAGACCAGCACGCGCCCCGATTTGTTGCGCCCCGGAAGGCGCATCTCACAAAGCACGTGCTTGCCGAACCGGCCGCCGGGCAACGTCCGCACGGCGGCAAATGGAGTGACGGTATCGGCGACCAACTCCGCAAAGCGAGTCACCGCCGCGGCATCATCGCTCGGCGATTCACATTCCACGAACTGCCGGATCAGCTTCACCATCTGCCTTTCGCGGGTCCGCGTGTAAGCAAGGATCGAATCCACGGTTGCTATGATAGCCGAGCGCTGGCCTTGACCTCAGTTGCAGCCACCCCCTTTTACCTTGTATCCTGGAATTTCCCCGCAATGGTTAGTCTCGCTTCTGGCGGGAGTATTGCGGGCAGACGGTCCGGACGGGTGGCCGAGCGGCTAATGGCAACAGACTGTAAATCTGTCGCTCCTTGCGAGCTACGGAGGT
>PSRJ01000388.1 GCA_003175985.1 Terriglobia bacterium | reverse complement strand
AGTCTGGTTTCCAGGGGTTTCTTCGTACTGTCCATCGCCAAAGTTGATGGTCACACAGCGAATGAATTCGTTTGGCGTTGCGGTGGCCGTGATGTTCAGCCTGATCAGTTCTCCCGCCGAGACTTCGGAGTCACCTGAAATGTTCAAGGTCACGTGAGGCTTGTGCGCACCCCAGTAAGTCACTTGCGTCACATTTTTCGTACTGTTGCCCGCAGTGTCGTTGGCAATGACTTGAACGAGGTAGCTCCCCTCCTGATGGTATATATGTGTTTTAACGACTTGTGTGAGCGGGACTGGAAGGGGAAATGTCTCAATGGCGCTGCCGTCTCCCCAGAGAACCTCGACCTGCGTGAGGGGCGCGGCCCAAGGCTCGGAGCCGCCGTCGATTTCGAGGCCAACAGCCGCAGGTATTCCGGGTTCGGTTTGCCTCACCGTGAGTGGCCGCTCCGGTACTGGACGATCGAACGGAACCACTCCGCTGTTGGCGGCTGCGAACCGGTTCGAGATCGAATCGCACCCGGTAAACGCGGTGTCCCCTGCGGCCAAATCGTTCCCGATTACAGATAGCCCATCGCCGTGAAAGCAATCCAGTGAGGAGCCGAAATGGTTTCCGTGAAAAGTAAAACCGTAGAAGCAAAATCCAGCATCCCGGCGAGAATTCAGCGACCGGTTATACGACTTTCCAGCAGCGTCCTCGAAGTAGCACTCAGTCACACTGAGTCCAGACACTCCAGAGATATAGGCCCAACCAGACGAATTCCCTTCGAACTGGCCACCGCCCCCAATGCTGAGCTGGTCTCCGCCGTCTGTGAGCAGACCAAAGCCTCTACTACTGAACGAACAGCCCCTGCAGGAGATGACGTTTGTAAAAGTTGATTCAGCGCCGAAGGTGCGGTCACCCCTGTTGCAAATCCAGAGACCGGTGAGCGTTTGGTCAGAGAACGAACAATTGTCAAGGGTCACTACCTCAGACTGGTCGAGAGCAATACCGGCGACACCAAATTGGCAGTACACAGAACGATAGCTTAAGTCGCTACCAGCGAGATCAGAAATGCATGCGTGGCCTGGAAGAACCTCCCACCTACAGGAGCCGTCCTGGATGACCGTGCCGGGGATCATAGACCAGCCGAAGGATGGGCTCAAGTATGTACCAGCCTCGTAGTGCCCGGCGTAAAAGGTGACGGAGAGCCCAGTGTCGGTGATTTCGTGCGTCGAGGAAGTGCCTGGCATCGATCGTATCTCACCGCACGAGAAGCGATTGTCCGGAGTGGGAGAACGGAAGCCGCTCCTGACCGAATACTGAAACGACATCCGTCCGAGCGGTCCACCCGATATGATCCTGATCTCGATCGCCATTTCATCCGCTGCTACAAACTCAAACAACGGACTACCGGTAATCACTACTGGTGGCCACAGATTGAAAGAGCCAGACTCAACCGCCCAATTCTGGTTGGGAATCAAAGCTGTGTAGCCGGTGCCGGGAATTACGTACGAGAATGTGTTGCACTTGATGGTAGGGACATCCGGCCCCCAGGTACGGCCCCCGTCAATCGATACCTGGAATACGAGCGTGCCGAGATGTCCCGTCGTCGTGGCCTTGAACAGAATGTCGCATTCTATGTTCGGGATTCCAACCAGCGTCCTGTCGTTTGGGGGAGTAAGTTGGCCAAGCGGCGAGTGGAGCCCCGAAACTCCGTCCTGAACGAGCCGCAACAGGATACTGGCAGGCTGGATTGGAGTTACATACCTTCCGCTCCCTTGGTATGCAAGACCTGGTCCCCATCGGTCAATTGGCCTATGTACCAGGCGCAACTCCTCCACTCCATTACTATTCGAAGTCCCCGAATTGATGATGCCGTACGCGGCAATCATGTCAACGGGGTCCTCCCAATTGATGAAAGCGATTTGCGTGCCATCTATTCCAAGGCCGCGCAGCTTAACGCCGACCGGCAGCGTCAAGGTCGCCGACGTCACATACGTTCCCTTGCCCAGTTGAACGACGCCGCCGAGACGGGATCTCCCAGCCTGAAGAGCGGCCTGCATAGGCAATGTCGAGTCGGGGCCGTTTGGCGGGTCCCAATTTCCAGTAACGGCGCCCCACCATTCCGGAAAGAAAGTGGAGGCGGCGTTATTGCCGAATCGAATTGGCGCTTCGGCAGCCCATTCATATACGGCGCCGCCGGCGTACTGGCCGGTAGAGAATGTGACTGTCACTCCGATGCCGGGTAGCGGGAAGTCCTGAGACGTAGTCAGCGTTCGTGAACAGAACATCTCCTGATCGGTTCCGGCCTTCGGTCTGACGGAGTACTCGAAAGTCGCGACCCCCAGATCTCCGCCCCGAACGATGCGAATCCTAATTTGGTAAGACCCGCAGGGACCGAATGGAACGCCCGCACTCAATGAGATCACGGGACCTTGCGACGGGCCCATAGTCTTTCTGAAGGTTCCCGATCCACTGAAGATTTGTTGCTGCTGGGAGGCAAGAATCGGACCGTCAATCGCAAGTTGGCATGCGGTGGGATTCACGAGGGAGCCGTAGTCGAAGTTCAAGGAAACAGTGGCGGGAACAGCGACATCGGTCCCTAGCCGGTAGCGGCCCGGTGGAAACGAGACCGTTCCGGACCCGAAGAGGACCGCACCCTGGATGGCGGTCGAATCATCGGTCGTGCCGTCTCCAACAGCGCCGAACCACCGTACACTCAATGCGCCCGAGTAGATTCGACGCCAGCGGCCGCCGGTCGTTAGAGCGGAAGGGATAACCACCCCGCCATCTCCGACGATTCCGCCGCCCGTCCAAGGCGCCAGCAGTTTCGCGCCGATCCGAAACGCGGTCGGGTTTATGACCGCCAAACGCCAGCTCCCGTTCACTGCGGCGCCTGCCGCTCCGCTAATCATCGCCTGCTGTCCGGTGGCCAGGCCGTGTGGAGCGCTTGTTTCGACAGTGGTGGCATGCGCGAAGCCAACCGAATTCCCTGTGCTCCCCGCTGTACCCTGAGACCCGATCAATTTGAATGTTGTACCGGTCTCGACTTCGATGATCCAGTAGCCGTTTGCCCCGCTATTGGCTGCCGCGCCGTCGATCAAGACCCCCTGCCCGGTCACGTAGTTATGAGGCGCCGAAGTCGTAATCGCGATTGGAGTGTCGCCGGATATGTCGCAAATTACGGCCTCCGCAGGCGAAATCGCCGCAATCGTCGCGGCTGCAGGCGCCGCCCCTTCCCAATAAAACAGGCCTCCGCCAAGGTCTCCAGCCGCCCTGCACTCGGCAACGATCGCCATATCTCCAGGAGCCGCTTGAATTGCCTGCAAGCCCGCAACTGTAGCCGTATTCCAGACCGGCATTCGAAAGCTCCTTTTGTGAGCGCCCCTCGTCAGTTCACGATTTGGGGCAAGCGCGGCTCCATTTGCCTCAGGGAGCCTCTGATTAAGATACTTCCGCTTAAGAAACTGCGCAACCGAATCACAGCGTCGGAATCTTGCACTGACGCACAAGAGGCTCATCGACCACCGCTCCCTCACGGTCACGGCTCGGTAGGGGCCTTGCAAAGACGTGAATGCATTTCTGAGCCGCGGGCGTCAGCAAGCTGCCTTTGGCCCTTTTTCAGGATCCTCCTAGAGCAACCACTGCAGGAAGTTCGAGCCGACATTCGTGAATTCGAAGGCGTGCAAGCCGAGCTGGCTGGCCAGTTCCTTGCATACCAGGATTCCGCGAACGCTGTTGCCTTGCGCGTCCAGTTTCGGCGAATACACGCTAACCCCAAGCTGCCGGTTGACCACGCCGAAAATCCCGCCGCCCACGCCGCTCTTGGCGGGTAACCCGACTTCGTAAGCCCACCCGCCCGCATAATCGTAGAGCCCGCAGGTGAACATCACGGTGAGGATGTACTTGATGTATTGGAAATCGAATACCTGCTCCCCGGTTAGCGGATTCTTCCCCATGTTGGCGAGCGTCGCCGCCATGATCGCCATGTCGCGGCAGGTGACCAGCATCGAGCATTGCGCGAAGTATTGATGCAGCGATTCGTTCACGTGGTCGTCGATGATGCCGAAGTTGCGCATCAGGTAGGCGATGGCCCGGTTCCGGTGCCCGGTCAGGGTCTCCGACTGCAACACGTCGTAGTCGATGCGCAGGCGCCGTCCGGCCGCCTGGCTCATCTTGTCCACAAAAGCCTGGACGCCCGCTTCGACAGGCAGCTGCTTGATGAGCGATGCGACGGCAATAGCGCCCGCGTTGATCATCGGGTTGAAAGGCCGTGTCGTTTTCGGATCGAGTTCGATGGAATTGAAGGCGTCGCCGCTCGGCTCCACACCCACGTGCTTGAGCGTTTCTTCGGCGCCGCACTGTTCCAGGGCCATTTGAAAAGCGAACGGCTTGCACATGGACTGGATCGTGAACTCTTCATCCCAGTCGCCGGCGTGGAAGACCTGCCCATCCACGGTGGCCAGACAGATCCCGAAGTGCCGCGGATTGGCCTTGCCGAGTTCGGGAATGTAGGTGGCGACCGATCCTTCATTCACGTCGCTGTACTTCTGATAAACGCCGTGGATGATTTCCTCGATCTCGCGTTCATACGCAGTTCTGACGGCATTCGGCGGAAGGCCCGCTGGCATGTTCAGCTCCGGAGTTGGAATATTGGGCCGGGAGGCCTGCGGGACGGGGCGGGCCAGGCGTTTGTTACGTTCCAGTAACCGTCAAGTCTAGTGGACGGTCCGGCCGTGGGTCCAATCAAATCTTTCAATGGAACGAGAAAGTTCCCCGAATCGGTACGCGCGGCAGACCGGGTGGGATACAATAACGCGGTACGCGTGTAGCGCGAAATCAAGGCATCCATAAGGAGCGAATATGTGTGATCAGGACCATTTTGAGAAAGACCGGCAGGAGTATGAGGCTCGCGGTTTGGTAACACGAAAGCAATTCGGAATGATGTTGGGAGCAGGCGTAGCCATGATGCTGCCCAAAGTCGCGAACGCGGTGGCAGTGGCCGAATCCGACGTGATGGTGAAGACGCCGGACGGAACCGCGGACTGCTACTTCGTCCATCCCTCGAGCGGCACGGCGCCGGCCGTTCTTGTGTGGCCGGACATTTTCGGGCTGCGGCCGGCGTTCCGCGATATGGGCAAACGGCTAGCCGAATCGGGCTATTCGGTGCTCGTGGTGAATCCGTTCTACCGTGTCAAGAAAGCCCCCACCGCGGAACAGGGTTCCAAGACGCCAATCCCGCAACTGCTGCCGCTGGCGCAAGCCCTGAACGAATCTACACAAATGACCGATGCGAAGGCCTTCATCGCATGGCTGGACCAGCAAGGGTCGGTTGCCAAGAATCGAAAAGTAGGCACACAGGGCTATTGCATGGGCGGCCCCATGGCGTTTCGCACTTCGGCCGCGGTGCCCGATCGCGTCGGAGCCGTAGCCTCCTTCCATGGCGGCGGGCTCGTCACAGACATGCCGAACAGCCCGCACCTTCAGGCGTCGAAGACCAAGGCGCAGTTCCTTATCGCGATCGCATCCAACGACGACGCGCAGCGGCCCAAGGAAAAGGACGTCCTAAAGGAGACCTTCGCCAAGGCGAACCTGCCCGCGGAAATCGAAGTCTACAAGGGCGCGCATGGGTGGTGCCCCCCGGATTCGCAGGTCTACCTCGAGCCGGACGCCGAGAAGGCGTGGAGCCGCCTGCTCGCGCTGTACGGGAAAGCGCTCGCCTGAAGATCGAGTCCAGCGAGTTGGCGCGGGGCTGCTGCACGTCCCGCGTCACTCCGCCGGAGTCTAATTCCAGTACAGACGCAGCCCCACAAATCCGCCGATCAGCCGGCCGCGCAGGTAGAAGTCCGACTGCGGCGAAGTCTTGAAGTAGAAACCTCTGACGCCTCCCCGCAATTCCAGCCGCCCGAATTTGTAGGCCGCCGTGCCATCCACATCCCCGAGCGCGGAGTGATGCGGGATAGTGAAACCGGAAGCGTTGGCTTCTATGCGGAAATGGTCGGAGGCGTAGTGGGTGATCCCGATTCCCAGAGTGGGCAGGATGACGGTCTTCGTGCCGGCGCCGATATTCAGGGGATTGTCGCTCAGCGGCGCGTTGAACGTGGAGCCGATATGCACATATTGCACCTGCCATAAAGTCTTCAGGCGAAAACGACGGCTGCCCACTGGATAGGGCCACGTCAGGTACTCATACGAGACCTTCACATTCCGCAAGTTGTAATGCGTGGCCAGGTAGTCGCCTGCATTGAATCCGCTGCTCCACAAGTTCAGCGCGGTGGAGGCGGTTACATTGCCCGCGGCCTTGTTGTCGAAGAAGGAGACGCGGATGGCGTTGTGTCCACCGGCCGGCACGCTCAGCACGAGGCCGCGGGCGAGCTTCATTTTGCGTTGAAAATCGACGCGCGAGGGCTGGTCCGAGCCGGTCTTTTTCCCCTTGTCGAAAATAGGCTGCCAACTTGGGAACCAGGCGTATGGGCCGATCGAAATCTTGCCCTCGTCCTGCAGTTTGACGTCCGGAGGCTGCGGGGGCAGCGGAGGCGGCGCCGGGCGCTGCGGGCCCTCGGGGCCCTGCGGCGGCGTCACTTGCGGCTGCTGCGCGCGGCCGCGCACGCCCGAAACGAGGAGTAGAACAAGACAGAGAAAGCCGCTGGAAATACGCTTCACGTACGCCTCATGTTTGCTGGACGGGCGCGCGGCCGGAAGCAGACCCCTGGTTGCCGGTCCGGCAAAAAACGCGCCTGTTCTCAAATGTTCGCTGCCCTACTATTGTGCCTCAATCGGAGAGCGGATTACTTCTCGACGGCCAGATTGTTTGTGACGCTAAAAACGCCGGGCACTCCCTTGGCCTGAATACCCGCGACGTCCTTCTCCGGCTGCCGGGCCACCACTCCCGTGAGAGTGACGTTCCCGTTCTTGACGATGATGTGAATCGGCGGCACTGCCTGCAGGGAATAGTTCTCCAGGGTAGGCTGCGAATAGATGGCCCGGTAAACGGCCAGGCGCAGGCGATCATCGGCGCCGGAAAGCGGCAACACTTCGATGCTGTTAACCACCTTTTGGACACCTTCAATGCGCTTGACGGCTTTTTCCGCATCGCTCTTCAGGGTGGGCATCGTGACCTGACCGGCGAGAGTCACCGTAGCGCCATCGATACGGAACTCCAGATTGTCGAACACCTTGTAGTAAGGCAACATGACGAGTTCGTGCCGAACTTCGCGCGTCAGCCGATCCTGCGCGAAGACCGGCAGCGCCAATACGGTCCATAGCAAAACCAAAAGTTTACATCTCATAAGCAAAATTATTGGATTCAGGGCAGATGATGTCAAGGCGAGCAGATTCCGGCGGAATATGGGCAAGAAAGCAGAGTTCCTACGCGTCTTATGTGAGGGTGGGGTGGATTACCCGCAAAAAAGGTCCCAAAGGTCCGAATACCACCCCCGGGTTTCGAGCTATACTGTTATTTTCAGAAGGATGGAAGGACTGCTATGAAAAAGTACGGCAAATTTATTGCCCTGATCACGGTCGTGATCGGTACCTTGGTCTTTCTCGGCGTGGCTGGTATGCGGGACAACAAAACGTACTACAAGACCATCAGCGAGTTGGGTCAAATGGGCGATCAGGCCTACACGCAGCGCATCCGGGTGGGCGGCGATGTGGAAGCCGGTTCGATCAAACGCGTGGGCAGTGAGGTCCAGTTCGTCATCAAGCAGGACAACCTGCGGCTGAAGGTTGCCTACACCGGCAGCGATCCCCTTCCGGATACCTTCAAAGACGGGGCCCAAGCCTTGGCGGATGGCCGTTTGTACAAGGATGGCGTGTTCCGCACGAAGCAGATCCAGGCCAAGTGCGCTTCCAAATACGAAGCCAAAGTGCCCGGCCAGTCGGCAGCCAATATAAATAGCGGGAAGGGCAGTATCTGAGGTTGGGATTACCGCTTTCGAGCGGTCGCGTGTCTGTTCGGCAATAGAGAGGGGATATGGAAAATCTGGGTTCGCTGGCCATTTTGTTGGCCTTTTGCGCGGCCATTTATGCGGCGGCTGCCTCGGTCCTCGGCCGCCTGAAACATAAGCCTTTCCTGGTCGTCAGCGGCCAGCGGGCTGTCTATTCCATCTGGTTACTGATCACCCTCGCTTCCGGCATCCTGGTCTACGCCATCATGACCGGCGACTTCCGGTTCGCTTACGTTGCCGAGCACAGCAACAAGAGCATGCCGCTGCTCTACAAGTTCACGGCGTGGTGGGGCGGACAGGAAGGCTCGCTGCTGCTGTGGAGCTGGCTGCTTTCGACGTATTCGGCGGTTGTCTGCTTTACGAACCGGCGCAAGCATCGCGATTTCATGCCTTACGTGGTCGGCGTGCTGATGACGGTGCAGACCTTTTTCCTGCTGCTCAACAACTTCATTGCCAACCCGTTCCAAATGCTGGCGCAGGAGAAGCTGATCGTCGCGGTTCCGGACGGGAACGGCCTGAGTCCCCTCCTGCAGTATCCCGCCATGGCGATTCATCCGCCGATGCTCTACCTGGGCTACGTGGGATTCGTGGTGCCGTTTGCTTTCGCGATCGGCTCGCTCATCACGCGGCAACCCGGCGAGGGGTGGATCCACACGACGCGCCGCTGGACGCTGGTGACGTGGCTGTTTCAGAGCACCGGGATCATGCTGGGCGCAGCCTGGGCTTACCACGTGCTCGGCTGGGGCGGCTACTGGGGCTGGGACCCGGTGGAGAACGCCTCTCTTCTTCCGTGGCTGAGCGGCACGGCATTTCTGCATTCGGTGATGATGCAGGAGAAGAAAGGCATGATGAAGGTCTGGAACATCGTGCTGATTTCCGCCACCTTCTTCCTGTGCATCCTGGGCACGTTTCTCACGCGTTCGGGAGTGGTGCAATCGGTGCATGCCTTCGCGCGGTCGGAGATCGGAAAATACTTTGTCAGCTTCATGGCGATCGGCATCGCGGCCACGGTGTACCTCATCCTCGACCGGCTGGATTACCTGAAGAGCGAGGCGCAACTGGAAAGCGTAGCCTCGCGCGAATCGAGCTTCCTGTTTAACAATCTCATCCTGCTGGCGAGCTGCTTCGCGGTGCTGTGGGGCACGTTGTTCCCGGTGATTTCGGAATACGCCACGGGCGACAAAATTTCGCTCGATGCCGACTGGTACAACCGCCTGATGGTGCCGATTGGCCTGTTCCTGCTGTTCCTCACGGGAGTGGGGCCGCTGTTTGCGTGGCGGCGCACTTCGGTAGACAGCTTGCGGCGCAACTTCCAATGGCCCGGCGTCGCGGCGCTGGTGCTGATCGGGGTGCTGGTCGCGACGGGTGTGCGGCAGTTCTACGCGCTGATCTCTTTCGGCTTCTGCCTGTTTGTGGCGCTGACCGTGCTGATCGAATTCTACAAGGGCGGACGATCGATCGCCGCGAAAAACGATATGAATCTGCTGCGCGCCATGATTGAGCTGACGCATCGCAATACGCGGCGCTATGGCGGATACCTGGTGCACATGGGGATTGTGCTCATGTTCATCGGCTTCACCGGCCATGCATTCAATCAGAACGAAGTCAAGGAATTGAACAACGGCGATAGCATGCAGGTGGGCCGTTACCACCTGCGCATGGTCAACCTGCAGCAAGGCCAGAACGACAACTATGCGTGGCATCGAGCCACCATGCAAGTTACCAAAGACGGCAAGGATCTCGGCGTTCTGGAACCCGAGAAACGTTTCTATCTCGCCAGCAAGGAAGGCACCTCCGAAGTCGGTATCCGGCAGCGGCCCAACGAAGACCTGTACCTGAATTTCGCCGGGATGTCGGACGATAACCAGCGCGCGGTGATTCAGGCTTACGTGTTCCCGCTGGTGTCGTGGATCTGGGTAGGGGGGCTGGTGCTGATCGCGGGCACACTCATCTGCCTCGTCCCAAGCAAAGTCAAGATGCAATACGCCCGCACGGAAGTGGTGGGCATTACGAAGAAACATGCAACGGTGGAAAAGTAGTCTCCTGGTGGCGCTATTAGCCGCCGCGGCTTTCGGGCAAACGGTCTCCGAAAAGCCCAGCGCCGATGTGCGGCGAGTCGGCGCCCGCATGCAGTGCCAGTGCGGGTGCAAGGATTCGGTGTCCACCTGCAACATGCTGGAGTGCTCGTTTTCCAAGCCCGCCAAGGAACGCATCGCGCGCATGCAGGCCGCCGGCTACTCCGACACGCAGATCGTGCAGGCGTTCATCCGGGATTACGGCCAGAAGATCTATCTGGCGCCGCCCAGCGCTTTTGGCTGGATCGTCCCTTACGCCTCGATTGGTTTCGGATTATTCGTGATCTGGGCCTTCGTCAAGAAGTACCGGAGGCCGAAGCCGCTGGCCGAACTGGGTCCCATGGAAATTGATGATCCCGCTCTGGAGAAATACAAAGAGCAGATCGAAGAGGACCTGAAGAAAATCGAGTGATCATTGTTCTTACCTGCATTTTGGCGATCGCGGTAATCGCCTTCATCCTGGGCGTCCGGGCCAAAGACCTGCCGCAGCCGGAGCCCGAATCCCCCTTTCATCATCTGGACGAGCGGAAGGCAGCCATATACGAAAACCTCCGCGATCTGCAATTCGAGTATCGGCTGGGAAAACTCTCGGACGAAGATTATCAGAGCACCAAGCGCGACCTGCAAAAGGAACTGGCAGTGGTGCTCTCGGAAGTGGACAAGCTCAAGGCGCAGCTCGGGACGAACGGCGCCGGGCCGCAGGTTCCGCCGAAAGCGGCTCCGAAGCCCGCGGGGATAGTTTGCCCGGCATGCGGAGCCAGGTTCGAGAGAGAGCTGAAGTTCTGCGGCGAGTGCGGAAAACCCATGAAAGTGGCCAAGTCATGAAGACGCTCCTGGCACTGGCGCTCGCGTGTGCGCCGGCGTTCGCTGCCATTACCGGCACGGTCATCAACGGAACCACCGGCCAGCCGCAGTCTGGTATCACGGTTTCGCTCATGCGCATGGGCCAAGCCGGGCCTGAGCCTGCGGGCGACGTGAAAGCCGATGCTCAGGGGAAATTCAAGCTTGATCAGCCGGTGCAGGGCCCGACACTGGTGCGCGCCACCGTCGATGGCGTCACCTACAACAAAGTGCTGGTGCCGGGCACTCCGAGCGAGAACATTACGCTCGAGATCTACAACTCCTCCAAACAGCCAGGTGAAAGCAAAGTTTCCAAGCACATGATCCTGCTGGAGCCGACCGGGCAGGAGGTGGTGGTCAACGAAGCGTATATCGTCTCCAATACCGGAAAGACCGCCTGGAACGATCCGGCCGATGGCACGCTGCACTTCTTCCTGCCTGCCGGCGCGCAGGGAAAGGTGCAAGTGGGCGCGACACCCCCTGGCGGCCAGCCGCTACCACAAACCGCGCAAAAGACAAATGAGAAGGACGTCTACAAGATCAACTTCGCCATGCGGCCCGGCGATACGCGCGTCGATTTGACGTACAGCGTTCCGTATAAAGAAGGCGCGACCTACGCGGGCAAGGTGGTCAGCAAAGACGACAACACCTACCTGATCGTGCCGAACGGGGTCACATTGAAAGGCGACAACCTCGGCGATTTGGGCGCCGAGCCGCGCACTCAGGCCCATATCTACGGTCTGAAGGGCAATGAGTATGAGGTGCAGTTGACCGGCTCCGTTTCGACGCGGAACTCGGAAGCGAGCACGGACTCAGCGGGAAACCAGGATGGCAGCCCGCCCATTCAGCAGATCATGCCGCGCCTCTATACCAACGTGAGAGTCATTCTCCCGTTGGCCCTGGGGATACTGGCACTGGGATTCGTACTTCTCTATCGAGCGCCGGTCAAGGAGACGAATGAGCGCGGTCGCCGTTGATGGAGTGTGGAAGTACTACGGCGATTTTCCTGCCTTACGCGACATCCGGCTGGAAGCTCCTCCAGGCTCGTGCCTGGCGCTGATCGGGCGCAATGGCGCGGGGAAGACCACGCTGCTGCGCATCATCGCCGGCTTTTCGCGTCCGGGTAAGGGGCAAGTCCGGATCCTGGGCGGTTCGCCGCGGGAAACGGCGACGCGCCGGAATGTCGGATTCATCGGCCACGGAATTGCCGTTTACGACGAACTCTCGGCCCTGGAAAACCTGACGCTGTACGCCAAGCTGTATGGCCTGGAAAACCCCCGGCAGGCAGCGCTCGAGTGGCTGGAGCACACCGGCCTGGAACGTGTGAAGGATGGGCTGGTTCGCGAATTTTCGCGAGGGATGCGACAGCGGCTGGCGGTAGCGCGCGCCTTTCTGCATAACCCTTCCGTACTGCTGCTCGACGAGCCTTTCACCGCCTTGGATGACCGCGCCATCGCCGTGTTGCAGCGCCTCCTGCGCGAAGGTCTGGGGCACGGAAAAACCATCGTCATGTCGACCCACCAGTTGAGGGAAGCTCTCGAGCTCGCCTCGCACGTCGCGCTGTTAAACCGCGGCCAGGTGGCCTTTCACGGCCCGTGCACGCCGGAAATGGTGGCCGATCCCGGACTGGTTTACGCGCGTTACGGCGAGGGTTGATGGGTTTCGCGCGGCAGGTGTTCGTCATTGCGGCCAAGGATTTGCGCGCCGAAATTCGCACCAAGGAAGCTATCAATGCTTCGGCCGCTTTCGCGCTGGTCATTCTGCTGCTGTTCAGTTTTGCTTTCGATCTTGACCCCGACACCAACCGCGAGATCGCTTCCGGGCTGCTCTGGCTGGTGTTCGCTTTTGCGGGAACACTGCTGCTGAACCGCAGCTTTGTCAGGGAACTGCCGAACGATTGCCTGGATGCGCTGGTGGCCGCGCCCATACCTTCGTCGGCGCTCTTTCTCGGCAAATCCCTGGCCAACTATGTGCTTCTGCTGGCGATCGAGTTCCTCTCTCTGATCGTTTTCGGCATCTTTTATAATGTGCGGTGGACTTCACAGTTTGCCCAGTTGATGCTGGTGCTCGCGCTGGGTACCTGGGCGCTGACAATTATGGGGACGATTTTCAGCGCTTTGACCGTCAATATAAGATTGCGGGAAGTTATGCTGCCGATCCTGATTTATCCGTTCCTGGTTCCCGCCCTCATGAGCGCAATTCAACTGACTCTGGACTTAATGGCGGGCAAGCCGATCGGACCGGAGAAAGTTGCCTGGTTGCAGATGCTGCTGGGCTTCGATGTAATTTACACGGCGGTTACCGTATTCCTGGTCGAAAATGTCCTGGTGGGGTGAAACGCGATGCGGAATAAGATCATTTACGTTCTCGGCACGATTGCGGCGCTGATTGTGGCCCGCAACGTTTATGTCATTTCCGGGCTGCCCGGCGAGGAGGCCCAAGGCGCTATTTTCAAGATCATCTTCTTCCACGTGCCGCTGGCGATCACGGCTTTGACCTGCGGCACCGTCGCGTGCGCCGCCAGCATTCTCTACCTGGTGAAGAAGGAACTGAAGTATGACGCGGTGGCGGTGGCGGTTACGGAAGTGGGGCTGGCCTTTCTTGCGGGCAACCTGATCACGGGTTCTATCTGGGCGCGGATTATCTGGGGGGTCTGGTGGGCCTGGGATGTGCGGCTCACTTCGGCGCTGGTCTGCTGGATTCTTTATGCCTCCTATCTGATGATCCGCCACGCGGTGGAGGAGCCGACGCAGCGCGCCAACCTGGCGGCGGTGGTTTCCATCTTCGCGTTCATCGACGTGCCGATCGTCTATCTCTCGATCCGCCTGTTCCGCACACAGCATCCGGGGCCCGTATTCTTTTCCTCGACCGGCAGCTTCCCCCACGACTGGAGCATGATCATGATGTGGAATCTGTTCGCCATGTTCATGCTGGGATCCGTGTTGATCATGATCCGTCTGCGCCAGGAGGAAACGCAGCGCGAGCTTGATTCCTTGCGCCGGCTGGCGCATGCCTTCTGAGAGGAACCTCATGCACGCCTTCCCCCCCATTCTTCTGTTGGCCCAGGCAGTTTCGCCGGAAGACATCACACGCGAAATGGTCCGTCTGCAGCGCAACTTCGAGTTTCTGAGCTACGGCCTGATCGTCGCCTGGCTGGTGCTCGTGGTCTATGTGCTGATGATGGTTAGCCGTGAACGCCGGCTGAAGCGAGAGGTCGCGAGCTTAAAAGCGATACTGGAAGAGCGGCAGAAGAAATGAGGAATAAGCGCAGCCTATGGATGTGGCGCACCTGCACCTGTTACTGAACCACTTTCCCACGATCGGATTTCTTCTCGGAATGGCCGTGTTTCTGCTCGGCCTGGCAGGTAAGAGCAACGATTTGCGGCGAGCCGGCCTGATCCTTTTCATGGGCATCGCCCTGTTATCCATCCCGATCTACATCAGCGGCAATGGCGCGCAGCAATCGATCTGCGATGCCCCTCCGGGTAAGCCCTGCCCCGACGGGAACACCACCGTAACCCTCAAGGCGGGGGGCGCGGGATACACCTTTGCCCCCGGCGTACGGTTCTCGGGCGGCGAGTGCGTGGAGCAGCCCGAGGGGAATGCGCGAGTCGATGATGGCGCCGTCACCGGCCTGACACTTTCGTACTTGGGATTCGGCTGCCGCACGGCGCCGGCCATTACCTTTTCCGGAGGCAAGGGTTCAGGAGCGGCCGCGGAGGTAAACCTCTCGCCGCAACGCACGCTCGTCTCCAAAGCCATGATCGAGGAACACGAAAGCTCTGCGCTGTACTCTCTCGGCCTGATGGAGCTCACGGGCGGATTCGCATGGCTGGGGCTTTGGCAGTTCCGCCGGAACAGCCGGTTTTCACCGGCTGTCTTAACGGCAATCCTGATCCTCTCGGTGTTGACGTTCGCCGCCATGGCGCGAACTTCGAATCTCGGCGGCCAGATCCGCCATCCGGAGGTTCGCGATACCGAGCTGACCGCGGCGGGTGTCATGCCCGCCGAGCAGAGTTTCGCCCGCAAGGTAGGCGAGTGGGTAGCAGGGGGCGGATGGGCCTTTCCGGCTTGCGAGACGCTGCACTTCATCGGCCTGTGCCTCCTTTCCGGGATCGCGGCGATTGTCGATCTGCGGATGCTGGGACTGATCAGAGGCGTATCGTTCCGGGCACTGCATCGGCTGCTGCCATGGGGGATATTGGGGTTTGGCGTGAACCTGGTGACAGGCATCCTGTTTTTTGTTGCCGACCCGACGCAATACATACATGGGGGCGACTGGATGGGAGAGCAGAATGCCACCTTTCAATGGAAAATGATCTTTATCCTGCTCGCTGGATTGAATGTCCTTTACTTTACCGTGTTCGATCATCCGTGGCGGCTCGAAGCTGGAGATAAAGCGCCGTTCAGCGCCAGGCTGGTTGCCGCGTCGTCACTGTTCCTGGTGGTGGGAATCATGTTCTGCGGCCGCATGCTGCCCTTCCTCGGCGGTTCCTTCTGATGTCCCTGGCGTTGATGGTGGTTCTTTCAGTAATCGGCGTGGCCATTCTGGTGGGAATTGTGGGTTACCTCATCGACAAACATGCCGGCCGCGAGGAGCGCAAATGGGAACACGAATGAGGTGTCTCCCTTGACATTTGACAACACGACGCGACTAAATGTGGGGCAGCCTATACAGGCTGCGGACCCGCTTTCCAGCGGGTCCAGCCGGCTGAAAGCCGGCTGCGGACAAGATTGCCCACCCCACCTTGATTCACTAGCATGATGGAATTCCTCTCCCGAATCGAGCAATCGGCCTTTAGCCAGTGGGTGCTCTCGGCCAATACCATCTGGGCCTATCCCATGATCCTGTTCATGCATACGGTCGGCATGGCACTGGTGGCCGGGATCAGTTCCGCCATCGATATTCGGCTGCTGGGTTTCGCTCCCAGAGTGCCCGTCAAACCGTTGGAGCGGCTCTATCCGTTGATGTGGCTGGGTTTTGCGATCAACTTGATCACCGGCGGTACATTGCTTATCGCGGATGCCACAACGAAACTGACCAACCTGGATTTTTACATCAAGATGGGTTTCGTTTTCGGCGGTGTGACGCTGCTGGTGGTCATTCGAAACCAGGTATTTCGCAATCCGAAAGTGGACGAAGGTTCGGGACTTCCGGTGGCGAAACGCCTGGCATTTCTGTCGCTCGTGTGCTGGGTTGGCGCGGTCACGTGCGGACGCTTGCTCGCCTATCTCGGCGCGGTGTCCGGCCTACCCGGTTTGCGGCACAAATAAAGCTCCGGTCAGCGGGCAGTGCACGCCGTCGGGCTCCATTTGGAACCATCGGCCTCGCGCTTGAAGTGCGTGCTGGTGATGAACGGCTGCTGCAGGTATTGCGGGTCATCCACAATCGTGGTTACGACCAGCCAGGAATCGCCATTCTCTTCCGTGGTGCGGTCGTAATACTCGGTCATTACTGCCTTGTCACTGTACGGGACGCCATTTTTGCGAAGGTATCCGGAGCGCAGATGCGTGGTAACGACTTTGAGCGACCCGCCGCGAGCGGCCGCCTCTCTGGTTGCTCCGGGACCGGATTGCGCCGTCGTGCCGCCCCCGCCGCCACCTCCCGCGCCGCCGCGACCGACCGGTCCGCCTTCCCACTCCGCCATGGAATATCCCTGCCATGCCGGCTCACCGGCCGGCGGCTGGCCGGCGCCGAAGTGGAACAGCCGGGTTTGCGTGCCGGCGTCCATTTCCAGTTTCAGCGTGTTGTCGTCCTGCCAGGTGATGTGCACACGGCCGGGGACGCGCATAATGTTGGCCGCGCCGTAAGACTTGCACTGATTGCCTTCGCGCTCGTCTTTGGCCGGATCCCAGGTGTCCGCAACGCGGCGGCCTTCCGGATTGAGCGGGACACTTGCGTAATCGCCTTTGGGAGGCGTGATCATCCGGAAGCGCCAATCCTCGGTAACGACCGAGACCCAGTAGCCGGTCGGATCGAAGCGCGCTCCTTCGCGCGGTGAAGCGGGCGGGGCCGGAGCGCCTCCGCGGCCCTGACCAGGCAGGCGAACCGGCGCGATGAACCAAGCCGCAGCCGCTGCAACCGTTGTCAGCAGAACCAGTTTTCGTTTCATGGGCGATCCTCTCCCGTCATATCCGACCTGTCCCCAATTGTCAATTCCGAGCGCATCTCCGCGCCCCGGTTCACACTATTAAATGAGGCCGGCTTCCGGCTTGCACAAACTCGCCCTTGCGAACAGAATCTTGACTTCCGGCAAAGGTAAATTCCCAGGCATACGTCAAGATTCTGTTCATCCGGGCGCGATTTTTGTAAGCCATCGGGGAAGGCCTCCCATACAATACCGGCTCAGGAGGGGGCTTCGGGATGCGTCGATTCTCGATGGTTGTGCTGGGTGTGTCATTAGCGTTGGGGGTTGCGGGCATTTCCCGCCTGGCCGCGCAAGGCGCCACCGGCAGCATCACCGGCACGGTGACCGATTCCACCGGCGCCGCAATCGCCGAAGGGGCGATCCAGGTGCGAAACGTCGGCACGGGTATCACACAGGCGGTTTCCACAGACGGCCAGGGCCGCTACCGCGTGCCTGACCTGGTGATCGGCGAATATGAAGTGCAATCCGCCAAGCCAGGGTTCCAGACCGTGGTTCACAAGGGCATCACCCTCACGGTTGGCAGCCAGCCGGTGGTGGACTTTACTCTGCCGGTGGGACAGGCACAACAGACCGTCACGGTTCAGGGTGATGTTTCCGTGGTGGAAACGCAATCCACTGCGGTTGGCGCCTTGGTGGAATCGGCGCAGATGCGCGATCTCCCGTTGAATGGCCGCAACTTCACCCAACTGCTCACGCTGGCGCCGGGGGTGACGCAGATCCCATTGGGGGCGCCCGGCGCGGGCAGCACCTTTTACGGGAATGGCCAGAAGTACTCGATTGCGGGCTCACGCCCGTCCGGACAGGCTTACCTGCTGGACGATCAGGACATGACAAACTTCTGGAACAACGGGCCGGGCGCCGGCGGTCTGGGTACAGCCCTGGGCGTCGAAGGAATTGCGGAATTCCAGACGTTGACCAATACTTACAGTTCCCAATACGGAGGCAACGGGGCGGTGATTAACGCCTCCAGCCGTCCCGGGACTAATGGATTTCATGGTTCGGCTTACGAATTCCTCCGCAACGACAAGTTGGAGGACCGCAATTTCTTTGACCTGCAGCAGGGGGCTCCGCCGTTTCATCAGAACCAGTTCGGGGGCAGCATCGGCGGACCAATCAGGAAAGACCGGGTTTTCTTCTTCGCCAATTATGAGGGGCTTCGGCAATCGAAGGTCACCAGTGCGATCGTGACCGTGCCGGATGCATGCGCCCACCAGTTCCTCACCACGGCGACAGCCGCGGGCGCGTGTGGCGCGGCCGTAGCCCAGAGCGGAACGCCTTTCGGAACCAATCCAACGGTCCAGGCGTCAATCCGCAACACAATGGCGCTTTACCCTATGCCGAATTACAACCCGGAAGTGGCGACAGCCGCCGGAGCACCCAGCCAGACCGGACAGGCCGTGGTTCTCGATCCTTTGAAAGGCCACGAAAACTATGTTCTCGGCCGAATCGACTACAACCTCTCCGCTAAGGACGCTCTCTTTGTGCGCTACGTTCGCGATTTCGCGCAGCGCGACTTCACGACCGGGGTTCCCTTGTGGCCTGAACTGGACTCCACCCGAGATCACTTCGTTAGCATCGAGGAAAGGCGTATCGTATCGGCCAAGTTAGTCAATGCGGTTCATATCGGTTTTTCCCGAACCTGGGAAGATGCCGCTGTGTACGGCTCGCCGACGGTCACCAATGGAGTGGTTGCACCAGGCACGGTAGCTTCTTCGGGAACTCATCCGCTCCAGTTCTTCGGTCCCGCCGCGGGGCGCGAGGATGGGACCATCGCGACCTTCTCGGGCATTACCGCGATCGGCGCCAGCACCACGCTGCCTTTTTACCTGGTCCCGAACAAGTTTTCCTACGGGGATGACGTGATCTGGACTTCAGGGGCCCACAGTGTCAAATTCGGCGGTACGGTGACGCGGAACCGGGAGAATACATGGGCCCCATTTATTGTGGGCGGCAACTGGACTTTCCCCAATATCGGCGCTTTCCTGACGGGCGCCGCCTCCCAGGTGCAGGGACAAGTTTCGGACGTCCAGAATCCCACTGCCGATGCGACCAAGGATTACCGCTACTGGCTTTTCAGCCCCTATATCGAAGACCAGTGGAAAACCACCAGGACCCTCACCCTGACACTGGGCCTGCGATATTCGCCGACTACCCTGATCGGCGAGGAGCGGCACCAGATGTACAACCTGATCAACCCGTTCATCCCCGGCGGAAAATTTGTTCCCGTGACCACCGAATCGGCGTCGAACCCTTCGCTTCGCAATTTTGATCCCCGCATCGGAGTGGCGTGGGACCCGTTTCCGAACCACAAGACCGCGATCCGCGCCAGCTTCGGTATGTTCCACAACGTGCTGTTCTCACGCGATCTCAATTACTGGCTGCAGCCGCCATTCCTGACCGCGACACAAACTTCGGCGCAGGGGCTGCTTTACCCGGCGTTATTTTCCAACCTCGGGCCAGGAACCAACACCGTCAACGTCCCTACGAATGGCTCTTTAAGCGTAACGAACGGAGACTACTACGGCGTCCATTCAACGCCATATCAGATGCAGTGGAACTTCAATATTCAACGAGAGCTGTTGGCTAACACGGTATGGAGCATCGGGTATGTGGGGTCGCACAATCTGCACATGTTCATTCAGCGGGATTTCAACTACCCACAGCCCTGCCTTTCGGCGACTGCCGGATGCTTTTACAACGGCGCTCCGACCTTCAGCAATGCGGCGGGCGTTCCCAATGCGCGTCTCGACCCGCAGTACAATAGCCTGCAATTGGCCGACAACCTGGCCGATTCCCATTACCACGCGCTACAGACCAGTTTCGATCATCGCTTTTCGAGTGGCTGGCAGTTGCAGGTGTCCTACACGTATTCCAAGTCGATTGACAACGGCTCCGGTACCTACGGGCTGGATGGAGGCGGCATCGCGTCGAATCCATTCAACGTCGCGCTGGATCGGGGACTTTCAAATTTCAACCGGAAGAGTAACTTCCGTGTGAGCGGTATCTACGGCCTGCCCTTCAAAGCGAGAGGAGTCTTGGGGGGATTGGTAAATGGCTGGCAGCTCAACGGAGTATTTACTTATCTTTCGGGCGCGCCATTCAATCCAACCTCCGCGCCCAACCGCGTGTTTACCGGCACCGGATCGAACGCGGGCCGTCCCAATGTTGTGGCCGGATGCGATCTTTATTCGGGTTTCCAAACGTTAACCGCATGGTTTAACACCGGCTGCTTTGCTTTGCAGCCAGCGGGCACGTACGGGAACGCAGGCAGGGACACCATCATCGGGCCCAACTTGTGGAATCTCGACAACTCGCTCACCAAGGACTTTAAGGTTCGCGAGCGATTGACCGTTCAGTTCCGCGCGGAGGCGTTCAATATCATGAACCATCCCTCCTTCCAGCTTCTGGGGACGAACACCCAGGTTTTCGCCGGGACCGCTCTCAACGGCAGCGCCGGCAAAATCACTGCGACAAACAGCCAGCCGCGGCAGATCCAGCTGGCGTTGAAGCTGCTATTCTAGCGGACGGAGTGCGCCTCGCCGCTCTAGTCCTGCTGCCCGCGATGGCGGCGCATGCCGCCGGGGTTACATTCAACCGAGACGTTCTGCCGATTCTGCAAAAGAATTGTCAGAGCTGCCACCGGCCCGGTGAAGTCGGGCCGATGCCGCTTGAAACCTATTCGGATACGCGTCCCTGGGCGAGGGCCATCAAAGCCGCGGTACTGGCCCGGAAAATGCCGCCGTGGGCCGCCGATCCGCAATACGGCCGGTTTGCCAACGATCGCAGGCTCTCCGAAGCAGACATCCACAAAATCGCGGAGTGGGTGGATGCCGGCGCGCCGGAAGGTGACGCGAAGGACAAGCCCGCGCCGGCCGCCTGGAAAGAAGGATGGAGTATCCGCCCG
>PSRJ01000242.1 GCA_003175985.1 Terriglobia bacterium | reverse complement strand
AACTCGGAGACCAGCAGCGCCGAGAGCCGCTCTCCTGCTGCCACGGCTTCATCCACCGAGCGCGGCGGCCTCTCGTTGAGCATCGCCATGCCGTTTACGATGCGCTCGAATTCGGCGATGAGGCCGTGGATTGCGGCCATCACCGCGGCCTGGCGCGTCTCGGGCAGCAGTTCGCGGCAAGCGTCCTCGTGGCGCGCGCGCAAGGCCCCCAGATTCGTTTCCATGCCCGCGCGGTCGCCGGCTTCGGCATGTCTCATCGTATCCAGCAGCAGATCGGTGATCTTCGACATCGCAGAGACCACCACGGCCACGGGCCTTTTCCGCCGCTCTACGGCCGCCAGCCGTGCCGCCACCCGCATGCGTTCCGCCGAGCCGACGCTGGTCCCACCGAACTTCATCACCAGGAGACCGCTCAACTGATTTCCTTTCCGTTGGTCACACGCGCGCGCACGATTTTGAGAATAGTCTCCTCCACTTCTTCGATGCTCAGGGCCGTGGAATCCAAATAGATCGCATCCGGCGCTTGCGTCAGCGGAGAGTCGGCGCGGGCGCTGTCGCGGCGGTCGCGCTCTTGCATCTGTTCGGCCAGCGCGCTTTCTCCGATCGAGGCTCCCTTCAAGAGTTCCTCCTGATAGCGCCGCCGCACACGCTCCTCCGGCTGCGCGTCGAGGAAGATCTTGACATCCGCATTCGGAAATACTATCGTCCCGATGTCGCGCCCTTCCATTACCACGCTGGCCCTCTCGCCAATCTCACGCTGCTTGGCAACCATGGCCCGCCGGACCCCCGGAATCACCGCCACCTTGGATGCCGCACTCGAAACCTCGAGCGTGCGGATAGTTTCGGTGACATCCTCGCGGTTCAGCCGGATGCGCCCCGGCGTCAGTTCGATCTCGGCCGCCAGCGCGAGCTGTTCCATGCGATGCATGTCACTCGGGTTCACGCCCTGCCGCAGCGCCCATAGCGCTACCGCGCGATACATCGCACCGGTATCGATATAGGTGAATCCAAGGCGGTCCGCCAGGCGCTTGGCGATGGTGCTTTTGCCTGCGCCCGCGGGTCCATCGATCGCGATCACTACATGTCTCTGAGCCATCCGTGCAAGAAAGTAGAATAGCAGCAGGATGCGTCCCGATGAGTTCGATCGCCTGGTCTCGGCCGCCTGCGCCCGCATTCCCGGCCGGTTTCGCAGGCGCTTGAAGAACATCGCGATCGTGGTTGAGGCTGAGCCGGCGCCCGCGCAGCTCGCGCGCGGCCGCGTGCCGCGTGGAGGAACGCTGCTCGGACTCTATGAAGGCAGACCGCTCACCGCGCGCAGCGTCTTCGAGCCGTTCGCCATGCCCGACCGCATCACCATCTTTCAGGGACCGCACGAGCGCCTGGCAACCAGCCCCGAACACTTGGCTCGGCTCGTGGAAGAAACAGTCTGGCACGAAGTGGCCCACTACTTTGGCTTGAATGAAGCGCAGGTCCGTGCGGCAGAGCACAAGCGCCGGGGGAGAGCCAGGCGTTGATCAGGGACGGCCCATCCGCAGGTTTGACGGCACAGTTGGCTGCTGTTGCGTTTGCGCCGCGCCCGCCGGGTTCTGTCCCATGCCTGTATTCGGGCGCGCCGCGGCGGGATTCGGCCCCATGCCCGGCAGGCCCATACCAGCGGCGCCCGGCAGCCCCAGACCAACACCCGCGCCCGGGCCGCCAATAGCCGGGAGCGTCCCGCCGCCTCCGGCTGGGCTTGGCCCGACGGGTGTGCCGAGCTGCGATGCCGGCGTTCCCACTACGCCATTGACATTGGGCAGCGGCCGCTGCTTGGTCAAATCGAAGAGGAACTCCCACTCGTTGTAGTTGCCCCGATCGTTGTACAGCATGATCGAAGCATCTTCCGAAGTGCTGGCAACGCCCGCAATGCCGCCACCGACCTGCTGGCCGGCCGCGGCGCCCGGAGCCACTCCCGCCCGCGGACTGGTCAGAATGTTTTGAATCATTTGCGTCGCTGGATTGGCCGCACCACTTTGCCCCGGAAAGGCCGGCGTCGGGAATTGCGGATTTCCAGGTTGCAACACGCCTGGCTGAAGATTAGGCTGCGGAGCCCCAGGTTGGGGAAACCCGGGCACATTCGGATTGAAGTTCTGATTCGGTTGCGGAATGGGGTTCGGAGTGCCTGGAATCAGCCCGGTGTTCGGCTGCGCACCGACAGAGGCGCCGCCTCCCACGTAGGGCGTCGATCCGACAGAGCTGCCCCCGCCCCCGACATATGCTTGTGACCCGACGCTCGACTGGCTTCCGCCTGCCTGCGCGACACCCGGCTGCGGAATACCCGGCTGCGCAAAGCCGGGCTGCACTACGCCCTGAGGGAATCCGGGCTGCCCCTGATTTTGAAATGGGAGCCGCCCCGCCACCGGCTGCCCCGCCACATTTCCAAATGCGGGATTGGCCACCTCGGGGGGAATGGCCCCGCCGAAGTTCTGAGGTTGTCCGAAGTTCTGTGGCTGTCCGAAGTTGGGTTGTTGGCCGTTGTTCGGAATCGCGCCCGGGTTTCCCTGGGGAAGATATTGCGCCGGGCCGGGGCCTGGCGGGTTGGGATTGCCGGGAATTAGGTCCTGCTGCTGCCCTTCGGGAAAAGGTTGTCCAGGAGGATTATTCTGCCCCACGGGATAAACGGGCATCGGCATCCCGGCGTTATTGGGCCCGCCCGGAAAAGGTTGTCCCGGCACCGGCGCGATCCCGGTGCCATTCGGTCCGATCGGAATCCCAGCGCCGCCTTCGCTTGCCCGCCGCCGCGCCCCCAGGGCTGCAGTCACAGCCGCGTTGCCTTGGCCCGGCAGAGTCTCGCCCAGCCCAGGCATTACTCCGACATACTGACCCTCGGTGGACGACGCCTGCTTGTCATCCCCTTGCTTCTTCTTGTTGAGCACCGAATCCGTGAACACTCCGGCCGCGTTCACGTGGATCAGCCGCCACTCTTCCTTTCCCGTGATGGGATCCACGAACCGGTGCCGCAGGAAGCGGCGGTTGTTGAAGCTCTCGAGATCCTCGATCTTGCCCGGATAGCGCCCGTTGGCCCTCACGAAGAGCTGGATGGCGCGCTGATACTGTTCGCCGCGCTCCATCAACAATTGTTCTTTCTGGCGCTGCGCCTGGAAGGCCACTCGCGGAATCTGCATGTACAGCGTCACTGCGATGGCCGCGGCCATCAGGAAAACCAGCAACAGCGCGAAACCGGATTCGCCGCGCTTCTTCATCCTGCTTCCTCCGTCAGCGGAATCGTCTGCTGGCGCTTGGAGTCGGTGTCCTCCATCACTACCGAATTGACGCCGATTCGGACCAGACGGTACCGCCGTTTGAGAGTCTCACCTTCCCTTGCTACCAGGATATCTTCTCCATCGAGGAAAAATGCAGTCTTCGTGGTACTGCCGGGGGCTGAAGAAAACCCGTAATATTTCAAATTGATCGGCGGCGGAGGCGGCGGTGTTGGGGGCTTGGGCGGTTCAGCCGGTTTGGTGTCCTCTTTCTTCGCGGCCAGGGGAACAATCGGCTCTTTTCCCTTTAACGGCTCCTCTTTCTTCGGAGGCGGGCCGACCTGAAAGAGATTGCGTCCCGAGCCCGGCGGCTCCACCTGCTCCAATTTAGCCAGAAGATCGAGCCGTAGAGTGGGGTCGATCTTTCCGGGATCGATGCGGTCGTCCGCGCGTTTCGAGTGGCCGGGCAGCACGGGCCGGAATTCGTCGTTCCGCCCGCGGCCGGAAGGCGCGCGCGGCGAAACGGGCCTTGCCGATTCCACGGGCGGCGTGACGGCTGGAATGTCGGGCGCCTGTGCAATCGCCGGCGGCCGGCTCGCAGGGGCGGAGGGCGTCGAGGGCTGCGAGATCACATTGGAATACACCAGATACCCCGCCACCAGGAGCAGAACTCCCAGCGCGATTACCTTTCCCCGCTCGTTGGTTCCCAGCTTCATGAAGTCGTTCCTGGCAGCTCCCTGACGAAGGTATCGAGTTTCACCGTCACGGTGAGGGTCTGGCCGTTTTGCTGCGGCGCCGCCTGCATGCTCTCGATGATCAGGAAGCGCGGCGATTTATCGAGCAGGTTCACGAACTTCTCGAGCGCCGCGTAGGTCCCTTCGTACCCGGCCGAGATCGACATCATCTGCAACGTGTCGCTCCCTTCAATCGCATTCAGCTCGGCACTGCGGTCGCGCGGCTTGATACCCGCCTCCTGCGCAGCGCGGTCGAGCTCCGCGATCACGGTGGAGAAAGTCGTCCGCCGGTCCGTGAAGTATTTGGACAGGAAATCGTCGCCTTCGCGCCGCGCCATCTCCACTTTGCCCACCAGCCGCCCGGTATCGGCGAGATGCGCCTGGGCCTGCGCCAGTTGCCGCCGCAAATCGGTTTGCTGGCGGCGCAGATCGTCCGCCGAGCCGCCAAAGGGTTTAAACGCCAGGACTGCCGCCACCAGATTGGCCGCCAGCAGCGTGGCGATGATCACGCGCATCACCAGGCGCGGATCTTTGATGGCCGCTCTAAAGTTTCTGGGCATAGTTCACCAGCACGCGGCTGCGAAACAGCGGCTCGGTTTGGGTGGGCGCCTGGCTGGCCGGCACACTCGCCGACTCAAATAGCGGCGACGATTCCAACGCCTTCAGGAAGTCGATCACCGCGGTCTGCGTCTCCGATCCCACCTGCATATCGAGCGTCACTTTATTGTCCTTGTTCACAAACGGCCGTATGGTCATGATGCGGACGTTGTACGGCAGGGTTTTGCCGAGGTCCGTCAGAATCTTGGTCCAACTGATCCCCTTGCGGTACAGCAGCTCGTTGAGCAGAACGCTCCGCTCCAGCACTTCCGTATTCTCCGGGCGGCGGAGCACGGTATCGAGGCCGGCCTGGTCCTGTGCCACTTTGCGGATCTGCCGGTTGAGCTGCTCCACGTCGTGGCGTACGTCGGCCAACTGCGAGCGATCCATGAGGATCAGCGAGATCAGCCCGCCCAGCGTAGCCACCAGCGCCAGAGAGACCGCGATGGAGGCCACCAGCATGGCGCGGTCGCGACGGAACGGCTGGCTGGCGAGATTGATCGGGATCTTCATACTTCAGTTATTCTTCGCGATGGACCGCAGGTAGCCCAGCAGCCCGGCATTATTTTCGCCCGGAACTCCCAGCGGGGACCGCGCCGGCTCGACCGGCACGCCCAGTTCCTCTTGAAAGCGCCGCTGGGCCTCTTCGGCCTGCCCGCCGAATCCGCACAACACCAGGTTCTCCGCGCGCCCTCCCAAATTGTCTTCCACGTAAACGAAAGTGGGCAGAAGCACAGCCGCGATATCGTCGAGATCCTGCGACGCCACCTCCAGACAACGCACCAGCTTCACGATGCCTTTTTCCCGCACCACGACCGTGAGCACGCGTCCGGTCAGCTTGGCGATGACAGCCAGCCCTGCCTCCGGAACCAGCTCCAATGCCGCTAAGGTTGAGGTGGTCACCAAGCCGGGATTCATACCGGCGGCGCGAAACGGCGCTTCGTACCGCGACACGATTTCGAGCGGCGCCATCACCACCAGCACATCGCATTTCTTCCCGCCGTTAGTTTGCGCATAATAACTGATCGCGGCCGCTTCCACATCGAACGGCACGCTGCGCTTCAACCGGAAACGGACGAGCGAAAGCTGATCCTTCGCGTCGGAGGGAAACTCGTCGAAGTCCAGCACGGCCATGCGCGTCGCGAAATCGGGAAGAATCAGAGCTACGTCCCTGCGTTTGCGCGTACCCAGCGTCGCCGCCGCCGAGCGCACTGCCAGCGAGAATTCATCGGGATCGATCACGTTTTCCTTGAGCGGCGACACCGACAGCACGCCGTTCTTCAGCGGGCGGAAATCGAGCTCCGTCCTGGCGGCGATGCGCGCCGCCGTGATGCCCGCCTCGGCGATCTCGAACGCCATCGCCGGCGGCGGCTCCCGGAGTAGTGATTTGAGCCCCTCTAGCACGTCCACCGCTCCCTTACGGTCGCGGCTCGGTAAGCGCCACTCGCGTTTCTAACCTTCAATGAACGTCACCTTGTTGATCTCGCGCAGCGTGGTGACGCCCGCGCGCATCTTTTCCACGGCCGACTCGCGAAGGAAGGTCATCCCGTCTTCGCGCGCCACACGTTTGATTTCCGATGTCGGCCGCCGGTCCAAAATCATTTCGCGGATGCGGTCCGTCAGGTCCAGCAACTCGTGGATGGCCGTTCTGCCGCGGAAACCCGTGCCCCCGCATTCGAAGCAGCCCGCGCCCTCGTACAAGGGCACATCGCGCCACTGGTCGGGATTCAGCCCCGATTCCACCAGCATCGCATCCGGGTAACGCACGCGCTTCTTGCAGTATTCACAGATCACTCGTACCAGCCGCTGCGCCAGAATACAGTTCAACGAGGAGACGAAGTTATACGGCTCGACTCCCATGTTCAGGAAGCGGCCCAATACGTCCAGCACGTTATTGGCATGGACGGTGGTGAACACCAGGTGCCCGGTCAGCGCCGAGTTGATGGCGATCTGCGCCGTCTCCTGGTCGCGGATTTCGCCCACCATGATCTTGTCGGGATCGTGGCGCAGGATCGATCGCAGCCCGCGCGCGAAAGTGAGTCCCTTCTTCTCGTTCACCGGGATCTGCGTGATGCCCTTGATCTGATACTCCACCGGGTCTTCGATGGTGACAATCTTGTCTTCGTCGTTCTTGATTTCGCTCAAAGCGGCGTAAAGCGTGGTCGTCTTCCCGGAACCGGTGGGCCCGGTCACCAGCACCATTCCGTAGGGCTCGGTGATGTAGCGCCGGAACTTCGTCAGGTCCGAATCGGAGAAACCCACCACGTCGAGCGACAGCTTGGCGAACTTCTCGCTCATCGACTCTTTATCCAGCACGCGGAGCACGGCATCCTCACCGTGAATCGTGGGCATGATGGAGACGCGGAAGTCGATCAGGCGGTTCTTGTAGCGGACGCGGAAACGGCCGTCCTGCGGCACGCGTTTTTCCGCGATGTCCAGTTCGCTCATCACTTTGATGCGCGAAATAATCGTAGACTGCCAGTCTTTGGCGATGGGCGGCATGGCATAGTGCAGCACACCGTCGATGCGGTACTTGATGGCCACTTCCTGGTCGCGCGATTCGATGTGAATGTCGCTTGCCCGCCGCTCGAGCGCGTTGAAGATCGTCGTATCCACCAGCTTGATGACCGGCGCGATATCGCTGTCGGTGGCCGTCAGCTTATCGATCGAGAGCGTCTCATCCTGTTCGCCTTCGTCAGCCACCACGTCGAGCGTGAAGCCTTCCGTCACTTCCTCCAGCACGCGCTGCGACTGTTCGGTCTTCTTCAACAGCTCGGAAATCTGCGAAAGCGTCGCCACCTTTACCCGCAGCTTGCGGTTGAGCAGCAGCGTCAGCTCGTCGATCACGTTGAGATTGCGCGGGTCGGAGAGCGCGATTTCCAGCGTCCCGTTCTGCGCGCGCAACGGAACGAAGTTGTAGCGGAACATCAGGTCGACGGGAATCGACCGGAATAGCTCATGCTCGATGCCGCCATCCCGCAGATCGACAAACTCGCAGCGGTACCGCGCCGCGATGGCGCGCGCCTGCTCGATCTCCGTAGTGGGATCGATCAGCCGGATTTTGTCACTGGTTGCCATAAAAAGTAGCTCTCAGCTTTCAGCAATCAGCTTTCAGCCTTTCCCCCTCACCGGATCGTATCCGCCAGAGAAAAGATCGGCAGATACAACGAAATCAATACGAACGCTACAAAGGACCCCATAACAATCATGATCGCCGGCTCGATCAGCGAGAGCGTCGCCTGCATCCGGGTATTCACATCTTCTTCGAAGAATTCCGCCACGCTGCTCAGCATCGCCGGCAGCGCGCCAGTGGATTCGCCTACTTCGATCATATCGATCGCCAGAGGGGGAATCATACCCGAAGGGCGCAGCGAGCCCGAAAGCGGCTGCCCTTCCCGCACGCCCTTGCCAGCTATCGAGACCGCGCGTTCCAGCAGCGGCGTCCCCAGCGACTCCGCCGCCGTCTCCATCGCCTGCACCAGCGGAATGCCTCCGGTTAATAGTGTGCTGAGAATCCGCGCCAGTTGCGCCACCTGGTACTTGAGCCAGATCTCGCCGGCCACCGGCATGCGCAGTTTGACCCGGTCGATCTTCTCGCGGGCCGCATCTTTCCGCGCCCACCAGCGAAACAGGAAGACCGCGCCTACCAGGGCTCCGGCGAACACCAGGATGTAGTTGCGCGCCGTGGTCCCGACCGCAATCAGCATCACCGTCATGCTGGGCAGTTGCGCGTTCATGCTGGCGTATAGCGAGGCGAACGTAGGCACCACGTATGTCACCAGGAAGACCATCAGGAGAATCACCAGCACGATCAGCACGCTGGGGTACATCAGCGATACCAGGACCTTCTTTTTCACCGCCAGCGACAGTTTCTGATAGCTGATATAGCGGTCGAGCACGTCCGTAAGGCTGCCGCTCTTTTCGCCCGCCATCACCGACGTCACGTAAATCTTGGGAAACACGCCCTGCATGCGGAAAGCTTCCGATAAGAGCGTGCCGTTGCGCACCTCGTCCCGAACCGCCTTGATATGCGGAGCCAGTTTACTGTCGGTCAGGCGTTCGGCCAGCAGGTCGAGCGACTTCAAGATTGGAAGCCCGGCGCGTATCAGGGTCACGAACTGCTGGTTAAAAATCAGGAACTTCTCCAGATTCAGCTTCTTGCGGCGACCGGCAAAGGCGGGCGCCGCCAGACTTCGCGGCTTAATCGAATAGATCAGGAACCCCTGCTGCGAGTACTTCTCGCGGAGATCCTTCTCGGAGTCTGCCGTTGCTACCTGCTGATGAATCTGGCCGCGGCCATCCGCGTATTTCAGGACAAATTCGGCCATAGCTTATTGACCGGTCTCCTCGAGTACCGCGCCCGGAGGCAGTTGGAACTGGAAAAGCTTGGCATCGAGCGGCGGGTCCATTTTCTCCGATTCGAAGGTGAAGTCATAAATCGAATGGTCGAACCCCGTCACCTTGACTTCCCGAATCTGGCCGAACGGGCTCACCACAAACTCGACCGCGGAATAGGGCAGGCTATCGTTTTTCGGCTGGGCCGTGACGCGCGTATCGATCCCGTCCGGGCGTCCCTGTAAATCGCGGAACTCCTTATCAAAGTGCAACTTACCGAGGAGAAACGCAAGCGGCGCCCGCATGTCCTCGCTCTCCTTGAACTTCATTTTCTCCGCGCGGTTATCAGACGGTGTGTAGATCCAGAGATATTTCCCGTCTGAAATGAACAACTTACCTCTGGGCTGGAAGTAGTCCCATCGCATTTTTCCGGGTTTGCGCAGTTGCAAGGTGCCGCTTTCCGATCGCCGGACGCTTCCGGGCGGCGTATATTGTTCCACGAATTGGACTTGGAGCGTTCTCGCGCCGTTGTAGCGCTCTTCGACCTTTTGCAATAGGGTATTGAGCTTCTGATCGGCGGCAAACGCCGACACGGCCAGCAGGGCAAGACTCAGGCGCAAAAGGCTCACAACCCTTTTGACGCGGCGGGGAGCGGAAACGTGTATTGGTAGCTACGGGATCGCCACTAACAGTGCGGTTCAGGTTCCGCCGGGGTACCATACACGAAAGCAGGAGCAGAGTTATGCCACTCGATCGAAACCTGACGCGCCGGCGCATTTTACAGACAACCGGCAGTGCGATCGCGGCCGCGGCCTGGCGGGCGTCGCCAGCGCGCGCCGGCGATACGCCCAGTCCCGTAATGACGCGCCTCAGCGCGTATATGAGCGAAGCCCGCAATCTTGCGCTTCCGGCTGAGGTCCTGGAAAAGGCGAAGCATCACATCGTGGACACATTCGCCGCCATGATTTCCGGCTCGGAACTTCCGCCCGGACGCGCCGCCATTCAGTTCGCCCGCAACTATGGGGACGCGAAGGTGGCGACAGTCGCCGGCTCCAAGGTGTTATGCGGGTCAATCGAAGCGGCTCTTGCCAACGGTGTGCTGGCCCATGCAGATGAGACCGACGACTCCTGGCCGGGCGGATGGCACCCCGGTTGTAACGTCGTGCCCGCCGCCCTCGCTGTTGGCGAGCAGTTCGGTATCACCGGCATGCAGTTCGTGCGCGCAGTGGCCCTGGGCTATGATGTCGGGGCTCGCGTCCTCACCACGCTTCGGCCCGGAGTCTTCGAGAGTCACAAGAGCACGCACAGTATCGGCGGCGTCTTTGGCGCAGCGGCCGCGGCTGGCTGCGCGGCGAGTCTGAGTGCCCAACAGATGCGCTGGCTTCTGGACTACACCGCTCAGCAATCGTCCGGAATCGCAGCCTGGGACCGCGATTCCGATCACATCGAGAAAGGCTTCGTCTTCGGCGGAATGCCGGCGCGCAGCGGAGTCACTTCCGCCCTGCTGGTGCACTCCGGCTGGACGGGTGTCGACGATATTCTCTCCGGGGATGACAACTTCCTGCTCGCCCAAGCGCCGCACGGGGATAGCAACGGGCTCATCGATCAGCTCGGCGATCGCTTCGAAATCGCACGCACGAGCATCAAGAAGTGGACCGTGGGAACGCCTATCCAGGCGCCGCTCGATGCGTTGGAGAGTCTCAGAAAGCAGAGCCCCTTTGAAGCCGGCGATGTGACCGGGATCGTGGTCCGCATGAACACGGGATCTGTCGTAGACAACCGCGAGATGCCGGACATCTGTATCCAGCACATGCTGGCGGTGATGCTGATCGACAAGACCGTCACCTTCCGCTCGGCGCACGACAAGCCGAGGATGAAGGACCCGGCGGTTCTCCGGGAGCGCGCCAAGGTGCGGCTCGACCCCGCCGCGGCCCATCTCATGACCGTGACGTTAGCCGGTGGAACTCGGCTCACCCAGGACGTGCCCGCCGTGCTGGGAACGCCCAACAATCCCATGACGCGCGATCAGGTTGTGGCCAAGTGCCGGGAGTTGATGGCGCCGGTCCTCGGCGCCGCCGCCGCGGCGAAGCTGATTGACGCCGCGTTGAATGTAGAGAACTTGAAATCGATCCGGGAACTAAGGTCAATGCTTCAGCGCGGGTGAATGGCTCTATCCACGTCTTCCCGTATACTCGAACCAGATGGATGTCCACCTGATCGATGGCACCTACGAACTCTTCCGTCACTTCTATGCCGTGCCCGCGGCACAAGATCTGAGTGGCCGCGAGATCGGAGCCGTGCGCGGCGTGCTTCGGTCCATCTTGTACATGATTGAGCAGGGTGCGACCCATATCGGCGTTGCCACCGATCACGTGGTCGAATCGTTTCGGAACAGCTTGTATGCGGGGTATAAGACCAGCGAGGGCGTCGCTCCGGAATTACTGTCGCAATTCCCGATTCTTGAAGAAGCGCTCGAGGCGATGGGCATCGTAGTGTGGCCTATGGTCGAGTTCGAGGCGGACGATGCTCTCGCTTCGGCGGCCGCCCAAGCCGCCGGAGACGGCCGTGTGGGGCAGGTGTTTATCTGCACGCCGGATAAGGATCTGGCGCAGTGTGTGGTTGGCGCCCGAGTAGTGCAACACGACCGGCGGCGCGGCATCGTGCGCGATGCGGCCGGTGTCGAGGCGAAGTTCGGCGTCACTCCGGAATCGATTCCCGATTACTTAGCTCTGCTGGGCGATAGTGCCGATGGTTTTCCCGGTATCTCCGGGTGGGGCGAAAAGGCTGCGTCGAGCGTCTTGTCGCGCTACGGCCATCTGGAGAACATCCCCAGGAACTGGCGTGAATGGGATTCCTCGATCGGGAATGCCCGTAGGCTGGCCGCATCTCTCTTCACCGGCTGGGAGGACGCGCTGCTGTTCCGCACACTGGCGACGTTGCGTTTGGATGCTGCCGTCTTCGCATCGGTAGACGAACTTCGATGGCAAGGATCCCTACCGGTATTTGAGGAACAATGCCGGGTTATGGGGGCACCCGATCTGTACCGGCGCAGCACGGCAGCCAAGGCCGTTGCGCTCTCCCAAACCGCCTGACCTGCCGGCCGACCGAAGTTTGGAGCTGCACACGTTGCCGTATAATGAAAGCAAACCGTGTACTCGGTCTCGGTCGATCAGAAAAGGAATCCTTATCGGTGTCCACGCTAGAAGTCTCTCCGCTCGAATCCTCGTCCGGCCGGCCGGGCGAGCCGGTAATTAACGATTTCAGTATCCAGGTCGCAACCGTAAACGGCTCCGGAAGCCAGACCGCGAATAGCGTGTTGCTGCGCGCTCTGTTCCAGATGGGTATTCCCGTTTCCGGGAAGAACATGTTTCCGTCGAACATCGCGGGGCTGCCAACGTGGTTCACGATCCGCGCATCCAAGGACGGCTACATTGCGCGGCGCAAGGAAATCGATTTCCTGGTGGCGATGAACCCGGAGACCGCGCGCGAAGACGTCCTGAAGCTCGATAGCGGAGCGGCGGTGGTCTATGACGAGCCGCTGGGATTGAAAGAGCTGCGCAGCGACGTCCATTTCTACCCGGTGCCGTTCGATAAGCTGGTGGCGCCGGTCTGCCCTGACGCAAAACTACGGAAACTCGTCCGCAACATGATCTATGACGGCGTCGTCGCATGGCTGCTGTCGATCGAGATGCCGGAGGTGCGCAAGGCGCTCGTCAAACAGTTCGGCAAACGCAAAGCGAAGGCCGCGGAGCTGAACTGGGGCGCGGCCCAGGCAGGGTTCGATTGGGCGGCTCGCACTCTCACCAAGACCGATCCGTACATCGCCGAGCGGATGAATGCCACAGCGGGAAAGGTCATCATCGATGGCAATTCTGCCTGCGCGCTGGGCGCGATGTTCGCAGGTGTGACGGTGGTTACCTGGTACCCCATTACGCCATCCTCCTCGCTGGTCGAATCGCTGATGGGCTACATGAAACGCTTCCGCCACGATCCGGAGACCGGGAAGGCCACGTATGCCATCGTGCAGGCGGAAGACGAGCTGGCCTCGATCGGCATGGCCCTCAGCGCGGGGTGGGCGGGAGCGCGGGCCATGACCTCAACTTCGGGTCCCGGAATCTCGTTGATGTCGGAATTCATCGGGCTGGGATATTACGCCGAATTGCCGGCGGTGATCTTCGACGTGGAGAGGGTGGGTCCCTCGACAGGGTTGCCGACGCGGACCGCGCAGGGCGACCTCCTGAAGAACGCGATTCTTTCGCACGGCGATACCCGGCACCCCATGTTATTTCCCAGTTCGCCGGGCGAGTGCTTCTCCATGACGGGCGAGGCCTTCGATCTCGCCGAGAAGTTCCAGACTCCGGTGTTCGTTATGACCGATCTGGATCTCGGCATGAATAACTGGATGGCCGACCCGTTCCCATATCCCGAGCGGCCGATCGAGCGCGGTAAAGTGCTCACCGCGGAGGACCTGAACCGGCTCGGCGGATTCGCGCGCTACGAAGACGTGGATGGCGACGGCGTCGGCTACCGCACTCTTCCGGGCACGAACCACCCGGGCGCCGCCTACTTTACGCGCGGCAGCGGCCACAACCAGAAAGCCCAGTACACGGAGCGCGAAGACGATTACGTAAATAACGTGGACCGGCTGGCGGACAAGTTTGAAACCATCCGCAAGCACGTGCCGCGGCCGGTCGTGGAACTCAATCCGAAGGCTACGATCGGGCTGGTGGCGGCCGGATCTTCGGACTACGCCGTGCGCGAGAGCGCCGACCAGTTGCGCAGAGAGTACGATACCGAGACAAGCTATCTGCGGCTGCGGGCCTATCCCTTTACGCAGGAACTGACGGACTTCATCCGGCGCCACGAGAAAGTCTACGTAGTAGATCAGAACCGCGATGGGCAATTGGTGGCGCTCATGCGCCTCGAATTCGAAGCCGAACTGATTGCCCGGCTGTGCAGTGTGCGCTATTACGGAGGGCTGCCGCTCGACGCGCGCACGGTAACCGATGAGGTAGTGCGGCAGGAGGGCTTATGAGCACGACCGTTACGCCGCCGCCCAAAAAGGTAAACCGCATCGGGCTCGAAGTACTCAATTACAAGGGCAGCAAGACCACTTTGTGCGCCGGCTGCGGGCATAACTCCATTTCCGAGCGCGTCGTGGAAGCTTTCTATGAGCTGGGAGTGGAGCCCTGGAAGGTAGCCAAATTTTCGGGAATCGGCTGCTCCTCCAAATCGCCGGCTTACTTTCTGGGACAATCGCACGGCTTCAACAGCGTGCACGGCAGGATGCCTTCCGTGGCGACAGGGGCTATGCTGGCCAACCGCAACCTGATTGGTTTGGGCGTCACCGGCGATGGCGATACGGCCTCGATCGGGATCGGCCAGTTCATGCACATGGTACGTCGCAATGTGCCGCTGATTTACATCATCGAGGACAACGGCGTTTACGGGTTGACGAAGGGCCAATTTTCCGCGACCGCGGACGTCGGATCCACGCTGAAGACCGGAGCGGCCAACGAACTGCCCCCCTTCGATTGCTGCGCCCTGGCACTCAAATGGGGGGCCACGTTCGTCGCCCGCTCGTTTAGCGGGGATAAGAAACAGTTGCAGATATTGCTGAAGGCCGCGATCGCCCATAAAGGCCTCGCCGTGATTGACGTGATCTCGCCGTGTGTGACCTTCAACGACCACGATGGCTCGACAAAGAGCTATGCCTATGTGAAGGACCACGAGGAGGCGCTGCACGAACTCGATTTCGTGCCCTTCTACGAGGAGATCAGCGTCGAGATTCCCGAGGGCCAGGTGCGGGATGTCGAGTTGCACGATGGCTCTCACCTGCGGATCCGCAAAGTGGGCCGCGATTTCGACCCGACCGACCGGCTGGCCGCTCTATCCGCGCTCGAGGAAGCCGAGGCCAAAGGCGAAGTTCTAACCGGTGTACTCTACCTGAATACTTCCAAACCTACGTTCTTGGAACTCTTAAACATGGTGGAGGAACCCCTCGCCACCCTGCCGGAGAGCCGCGTGAGGCCGCCGGCAGCCGCATTACATGAAGTAATGGAAGAACTCCGATAGGACTCACCGAATTCTTAGGACTGGAATCCCCAGTTTCCGATTGATTTGGTTACAAACGGATGTTACCATCGTCACGGTCTGTCATCCTCCGAGACAGATTGCAGTAGACTTCGGCCCCACGCCACCTTGGCGTGGGGCTTTTTTACGGGTGCTAATTGCGGGGACGGCGCAGCGTCATAATCAGTAGGCTGCCAGGGTTGAGTCGCGGTGGCCATTGATCCGATGGAAGCCCAAGTGGCGCTCGGCAAGGAACCGGCCAGGTCCCCCGGTGCGGAACTGGAGCAACTGTTCCGGGAAAATTACGCTCAGGTCTTCCGCGCGGCGTATCGCGTGACCGGC
>PSRJ01000144.1 GCA_003175985.1 Terriglobia bacterium | reverse complement strand
TCTCCCTTTGTATAAAACCGTAGCCCTTGGCTGCGTTAAACCACTTCACTGTACCTTTTTCTTTCATCTGCCTCATTCCTTCTTAAACTGAACTGAAACACTCTCCCCCTGGCGCGCCCCATAGCAAAAAAGGGGATGCGGATAGATTTCTCGCAACCCCCTTTGAGACAAAGCGGAAAACAAGAGTCAAATGCCATACCATTATACAACAGGAGTGCGGTTCCATCCGGTCCGCGACCCTCGTGCACCTCTTTGAGTTTTATAGGTTTCGCTGCTGGTTTCAGGCGGCCGATGAAGTTCGCTTTCCCGCCAGCAGCGCCAATACCGTGCGGGGCGCTTTCGGTAAACTCTTGCGCGATACGGCATCGGCCGAGACCTACAACCGTTTGTTCGAGCCCCACGGCGCCCCCCGGCAGGGGCCCAGCGGTCTTGCCGACCGGCCGCGCCCGTTCGTGTTTCGTTCGGCCCACCTGAATGCCGCCATTGTGGCGCCGGGGGACCGCTTTTTCTTTGACGCGCATGTCTTTGAGCTGCAACATCCAGTCCTGCCCGCTTTGCGGGCCGCGTTTGAACGGATTGCGGATGCCGGGCTGGGGCCGGGCCGCGGCCGCGCCAGGCTGCTTGCGATCGACACCTTGGACCTCAACGGCCGGCCCTCGAACGGCGCCTGCTCCCTTCCATTCAGCGCCGATCCCACTCCGGTCCGGGCCCTGACGGTCCGGTTCGTGACTCCGACGGAGCTCAAGGCCGGCGGCCAAGTGCGGGAGCGTCCGGAATTCGGATTTCTACTCGCACGGATTCGCGATCGCGTCGCGACCCTTAGCGCTCTTTACGGCTCCTTTGGTCCCTTGCCCGTCGATTTCCGCGAAATTGGCCGCCGGGCATCCGAAGTACGCCTTGTCCGCGATTGCCTTACATGGGAATCCGCCTCGCGGAAATCCACGCGGACCGGCCAAACCCACCCGCTTGGGGGATTCACCGGAACCGCGGAGTATGAGGGAGACCTCGCCGAATTCGTTCCCTGGTTACGAGTCGCCCGATGGACCGGCGTTGGCCGCCAAACCGTGTGGGGTAAGGGCGAGGTCCACATCGTGGCTCCCCCCGCCGTAACCGGGGCGAACTAAGCCGTTGCAACAGAATCGCCGAGCGTGGAGTCGAGCAATTCCCGCACCTTTGCCAGGACTTGCCCGGGGACCGGCTGCTCCACGCGGATCACGTGGCAGTGTTCGCCGGCGGGTCGCCAGCGCGCAAACATTCGCGGCACAGGAAAGCCGGCGAAGATGCTGATCAGCGGCACACCGCACGCCGCGGCCACATGCTGGCCGGCGGAATCGTAGCCGACATATAGCCGGCTGGCGGCGATGATGGAGGCGAAACCGGCGAAGGCGCCGTCCCACACCGTAGCTTCCACGCCCGACTGCTCCAGCGCGCGGTCCACCTGTTCCGCTTCCGCGCCCCCGGCTCCTTTATCGATGCACAGCCGCAGGCCGCTGGCGGCCAGGACCCGGAGCAAGTCGGCTTCGAAAGGATCGGGCAGTCTCTTGGCAGGGTTTTCGCCCACCCCCAGGCTGATGGCGATGCAAGGTGCCCGGCGCCGTCCTCGGCCCAGTGCGACGAACGGCCTTGCGCCGCCAATGCCAATCGTTTCGCGGGCCCATTTCGAGGCCAGTTCCGGCAGGCTGCTCTCACCATCGCCGCCATACGCGCGACTCTCGAAGAAATAGTAGGTTTCCTCCGGGCAAACCGGAAGCAACCCGAGCTGCGTCAGCCTCGAATCGGGATCGATGACGATCGAGTGGGGAGTGTCGACAATCCGTCTGACTTCCTCCCCAGCTGCGAAGCGCTCCTGAAGGCTGCCGCGGCGATACTCGAGCGGAGCATGGTGAATGTGAGCGTCGCCGGCGAACAGTTCATAATTCTTCCGGGGACCCACGAATACCGTCTCCGCGTGCGGGAAGCGGCGCCGCACGGCGTGCAGCAAGACACTGGTGACGGCCACATCGGCTCCCAGCGTCACGCGCGACAATACGTAGATCCGCTGCGGCTTGCCCGAGATCGCACGCGGCCGGCGTACGCGCTGATAGCGCGCCGCCAGCGACGCGGCGTCCAAGGAAGGATCCACAAGAGCCAGCGCCTGGGAAAACAGCTTCGCATACGCATCGCACAGCGCCGGTTCGAAACGATCGGCGAGTCCTTCCACGAAGATCCGAAACAGCGCGGCGGCGCAGGGTTCCTGCAGCAGGCTCGGCGGTAGTTTCTTGGGCGGTTCGCCGGCCAGGCACTGGGCCAGAAGGCGTTCGGCCACCTGCTTACACGAAGTACTTTTCAATCAGGATTCCCAACTTGCGCCGCGTCGCCTCGGGCACCATTTTGCGCTCGGTGATGATGGCATGGGCCAGGGCCGACCCGCACGAGCACGCCCTTTCAAGCGGCATTTTAGCAACCGCGTGCGCCACCACCGCGCACGCGTTTTCGGCATTCTTCGTGAGAGTGGCAATAATCTGGTTCACCGTGACGGCATCATGATCCGGGTGCCAGCAATCGTAGTCGGTCACCATAGCCACAGTCACGTAACAGATCTCCGCTTCGCGGGCGAGCTTGGCTTCCGTCAAATTGGTCATGCCGATCACGTCCATACCCCAGGCCCTGTAGAGGTTGGATTCGGCTTTGGTCGAAAAAGCAGGCCCCTCCATGCATAGATATGTGCCGCCCAGCTTTGCATTCACGCGGGCGTCGGTACACGCATTGGCCGCGACCCGGGCCAGTTCGGGGCAGATCGGATGCGCAAAGCTGATGTGGGCCACCAACCCGTCGCCGAAGAAGGTGGAGACGCGGCCCCGCGTACGGTCGAAGAACTGATCGGGAATGACGAAATCGAGCGGACGGTGCTCTTCCTTCAGAGATCCGACAGCGCTGAGCGAAAGGATGCGCTGGACGCCGAGCGACTTCATGCCATAGATATTGGCGCGGAAATTCAGCTCCGAAGGCGAGAGCCGGTGGCCCCTGCCGTGGCGCGACAGGAACGCTACCTGGCGGCCCGCGAGCTTCCCCAGCACATAGTTGTCCGAGGGTGCGCCGAACGGCGTTTCAATTGTGGCTTCCTCCTGGGCTTCGAATCCCTGCATGGAATAGAGGCCGCTGCCTCCGATGATTCCGATCTCCGCTTTCACGTTGCGCTCTCCTGAATGAGTTCCAATAATACGCCTCCGGTGGAGGCGGGGTGCACGAACACGTAGAGATGGCCGCCCGCTCCGGCGCGCGGCTCGTTCAGCAATCGGGCTCCCGATGCGCGCAAGCGCTCCAAAGTACCGTGCAGATCCGATACCCGAAGAGCCACATGATGAAGGCCGGGGCCGCGCTTCGCCAAAAAATTGGAGATCGGGGAGTCTCCGGCCGTGGGCTCGAGGAGTTCGATGCGAGAATCGCTCGTAGGCAACATGGCCACGTGGACTTTTTCCGCCGCCACGGTTTCTCGATGAGCCACTTCGAAACCGATGCTCCGGTAAAAGGCGATGGCTTCTTCGAGGCTCTTGACGGCAATTCCCAGGTGGTCCAGATGAATACCAGTCTCCGCAGCCGGAGCGCGTGCCGCCTGTGGGCGGTGCCGTAGCTCCAGGCTGTTCACAGCATCCAACAACTCCCCGATTCCCGTTCCATCCTTCGCCACCGCGCGCACGATCGGCTGTTGGAAGCCTTCCATCCGCAGTTCGCGCTCGACGCGATCGGCGCCCGGCAGGTCCGCCTTGTTGATCACGAAGATGTCCGCGATTTCCATGATTCCGGCCTTGATGGCCTGCACGTCGTCGCCCATGCCGGGCACCAGAATCACGATCGTGAGTTGCGCCACCTGCGCGATTTCGACTTCATCCTGCCCCACGCCCACAGTCTCGATCAGCACGTAATCCTTGCCCGCGGCATCCATCAGCGCGGCCATGTCGGCCGTAGCGCGGGCCAGCCCGCCGGGCGCTCCGCGAGTAGCCATGGAGCGGATGAATATGCCAGGGTCGCCGTGATGCTGCTGCATGCGTATGCGGTCGCCCAGCAGGGCGCCGCCCGTTGCGCGGCTGGTGGGATCCACAGCGATCACAGCGACGCTTCTACCTTGTTGCCGCAAGGCCGCCGCGAGCGCATCCACCAACGTGCTCTTACCGGCGCCCGGGGGGCCGGTGATACCGATGACGCGTGCGCGGCCGGCCGATGTCGCGAGCGCCCTCAGCAGATCCAACGCCGCGGGGTCGCGGTTCTCGATTCCCGTGGCCGCGCGGGCAAGCGCGCGCACGTTGCCCTCCCGGATCTGGCGTGCCCAATCTTTCATCAGCTTTGCAGAAGCTGCCGCGCAATCACCAGGCGCTGGATCTCACTCGTGCCTTCGCCAATGGTGCAGAGCTTCACGTCGCGGTAAAACTTCTCCACCGGATAATCTTTGATGAAGCCATAGCCGCCGTGGATCTGCACCGCTTCGTTGGCAATCCGAACGGCCGCTTCCGAGGCAAACAGCTTGGCCATGGCCGATTCGCGCGTGACGCGCCGGCCGCGATCCATCATCCAGGCGGCACGGTAATTCAATAGCCGGGCCGCGTCCAGCTCGACAGCCATGTCCACCAGTTTGTGCTGAATGGCCTGGAACTCGGAAATGGGGCGATGGAACTGCCGGCGGGTCTTCGAGTAGCGCAGGGCCGCATCATAGGCGCCTTGGGCCATGCCGATGCCTAGCGCCGCGATCGAGATACGGCCGCCATCGAGCACTTTCAGGCTGTCGACGAACCCGTCATTCTGCTTCCCGAGGAGATGCGTGGGTGGCACCAGGCAGTTTTCAAAGATCACTTCGCCGGTGGCGCTGGCGCGCAAGCCGAGCTTGTTTTCCTTTTTGCCGGCGCGGAATCCGGCCGTGCCTTTCTCAATCACAAAGGCCGAAATGCCATGCTGCGCGGCGGCGCGGTCGGTGACCGCCATGGCCACACAAACATCGGCATAATGCGCGTTGGTAGTGAATGTCTTGGCGCCATTCAACACCCATAGGCCCTGTTCGTTCAGCACCGCCGTGGTGCGCGTACCGGCAGCGTCGGATCCGGCTTCCGGCTCGGTGAGCGACCAGCAGCCGAGCCATTCCCCCGAGGCGAGCTTGGGGATGTAACACCGGCGCTGCTGATCGGTGCCCATTTTGAAAATGTGATTGGAGCAGAGCGAAGTATGGGCCGCTAGGATGATGCCTACCGAGCCATCCACGCGCGAGAGTTCTTCGATGATGATGCAGTATTCGATGTAGCCAAAACCCGCTCCGCCCAGTTCCTCCGGAAAGATCGAGCCCATGTAGCCGAGGCCGCCGAGTTTGCGAATCACATCCGAAGGGAATGTCTGAGCTTCGTCCCACTCCATCACGTGCGGAGCGATTTCCGCCTCCGCGAATTCGCGGACAGACTTACGAAGCTGAAGCTGTTCTGGCGTGTATTCGAAATCCACGTTACCGGCGCCTTAGACGATTTCCTCGCTGGCAGCGTCCCAAAGCACCGTGCGCTGCCTGCGGTAGCTCTCGGTGGCCATGCGGCAGGCGATGGACACACGAAAGCCCAGTTCGACAGGGCAGTTCGGCTGCTGGTGCCCGCGGATCGATTCCAGGAAGTTCTGCATGTGGGCGCGCGGTTCGGTGCGCATCGTGCCCATCATTTCGTTGCCGCCGGGCCGATTGATTTTTTGCGGCACGTAACGGATCTGCTGGCTGCGGGAGATGGTGCCGTCGGTGCCGAGTACGTCTTCCGTAATGCCGAGCTGGCTGTTGCCGAATCCGGAATCCCAACTGAAGAGAAGCTCTTCCGCATGTTCGAGCGAAACATGCATGGTGTCGGGAACTTCGCGTCCATCCTTCCACAAGTAGACCCCGCCGGTCATGGTGACGGCATGCGGGATTTCGAGCGCCAGGAGTTTATACCAGAATGCCAATTGCGCGGATAGATTTTCCGTGACGCTACCGCCCGAGTAGTCCATAAAGGACCGCCAGTTCAGATAGCGGTTCGCGTCAAATTCGCGCTTCGGGGCGTCTCCCAGAAACGCTTCCCAGGCGATGTTCTCGGCGGTCATATCGGGATACACGGGCCGGGTCCACTGCGGCTTCCCATGCGGCGTATTGCGAAAGAAGTGCGCGCGGATTCCGGTGATCCTACCCATCCACTCGGGCCGCAGGAACCCAGCGGCATCTGTCACATGGCCCGACGAGCACGCCTGATGACCCACCTGCACCACCAGGTTGGGAGCGCGCTCGGAGGCGGACCGCATGTGCCGCGCATCCTCTGCCGTGAACGCCATGGGCCGTTCCTGGTAGACATGCTTGCCCGCTGCGAGCGAATCGAGAAACTGCGCCGCATGCAGGTGAGGGGGAGTCGCGATCAGCACGGCATCCAGGCTGCGATCTTCCAGCAGGCTGCGGTAGTCGGCATAAACACGCGCTCCGGGGGCGGCCGCCTGGGCAGCTTCCCGCGGCTTTGCGTAGATATCGGCAATCCCCCCGCATTCGGTATTCGGGCAGGCTAAGGCTTCCCTCAGCAGTTCACTGCCGCGCGCGCCCGCGCCAATAACGCCGAAGCGGATGCGGTCGCTGGCGCCCAAAACGTTGGAAGCCGCCAGCGTTCCTGCCAGACCAGTCGCGACTTTGCCGATGAAATTCCGGCGAGATTGCATGATGAGTTATCACATCTAGCGTAGCATTGGCGATACGGGCGGTGCTGGCGCCAATGCGGCCTTTACTTTGTGCGCGATGCCGGCCGACGTATATGGTTTTTGGATAAAGCCCGACACTCGCTGGCCGCGGAACATTGTCATAGCCTCGGTCTCGCTGTAACCGCTCGATACCAGCACGCGCGCCTCCGGCTGAATCTTTCTTAGCTCGCGCAGGGTCTCTTCACCACTTAGCCCGGGCATGCTTAGATCGAGCAGAACCAACTCAATGTCGCCGCGATGCCGTTTGAAGAGGTCGATCGCGGTCGCGCCGTCATGCGCCACTAGAACTGTGTAGCCGTGGCGTGCGAGGGCTCTGTTCGCCATGTCCCGCACGACCTCCTCGTCATCCACTACAAGGACCACTCCAGCACTCTGCGCCAGAGCGCTCGGGGCCGCGCTCTGCCGTTGTTCAATCGGGCGCGTTGCTGGAGGAAACAGTACCGTGAGGCTGCTGCCTCTGCCAGGCTCACTGCTCACAACGATTGCGCCTTTGTGGCCCCGCACGATCCCGGCGACCGCCGCGAGTCCCAGCCCGCGGCCGGTGAACTTCGTGGAAAAGAACGGATCGAACATCTTGGCCTTGACATCATCGGCCATCCCGCAGCCGGTATCGCAAACTTCGAGCAGGACATATTCTCCCGGCCTGAGGTCTACGGTCTCGAGGTGCAGACGATGGTACTGGCCATCGACGATTTGGACCCCGGTCCGGACTGTCACGATCCCGTTGCCGCTGCCGATGGCTTCCGCCGCGTTGATCACCAAATTCATCAAGATCTGTTGGACTTGGCCACGATCGGCCTCAATCGGTGGAACCTGCTGTTCCAGGTCAAGGTGCAACACGACTTTTTTCGAAATAGAAGGACGGACCAGGTCATTTATCTCATTCACCATCGCCGAGAGGTCCAACACTTCCAGCAGGAACTGCCCTTTGCCCGAGTAGGCGAGCATCTGCCTGGTAAGGTGAGCGGCCTGCTCACCGGTCTTGATCACATTCCCCATCAACGCTGTTGCGGGATGATCGGGCGGAAGCATTTCCTGAGCCAGGCTCGCATTGCCAATCACGCCAACCAGCAAATTGTTGAAGTCATGCGCAACGCCTCCCGCCAGCAGGCCCAGGCTTTCCATCTTCTGCGCCTGCCGGAGCCGTTCTTCGGACTGCTTGCGCTCGGTCACGTCGAGGACTTGCGACAGGATGGAAGACATCTTGCCCTCACTGTCGTAAATCGCGGAATTGTACCACTCGCATTCAATGACCCGGCCGTCTTTGCGGTAATTGCGATTTCTGTTCAAGTTCCGCGGCCGCGTGCCATCGAACATGTCCTGGGATACCTGCCGGACCAGATCGGCGTCATCCTCGTACACCCAACCCATCTCTTCGATCGTGCGCCCGACAATCTCGTCAGCCCCCCAGCCGAAAATCCGTTCAGCCTCCTTGGACCAACGTGTCACGTGGAACTGCGGGTCAAACTCGACTACAGCCAGCGGTGAGTTGTCCATGTGAGCGTTCAGGCGCTGAACGGCGCCGGCAATCGTGTCTTCGGCTTGCGCCTTATCGATAATATCGGCGGCCTGGCGAGCAAGCAGGTCCAGCAGCCGCAGCGCGCGATCGTCGAGCGAATGAGGCGTCTGGTAATGCGTTGAGAACATCCCAAGAGGCCTTCCCGAGCGGCTAACGAGGGGTGTGGATTGAACCGCCCGCACGCCGGCCCGGCGCTGAATCTCCAAAGCAGGCTTGCCCGTGAAGATCGGGCTGTGTTCGACATCCTCGACCACTACGCGTTCACCGCGTTCAAGCGCCGTTCCGCACGTCCCCTCGCCTCTGGCAACCACATTCCAGAACTCAAGCCACCACGTTGGGAATCCGCGATGGGCGACGATGGTCAGGTCCCCCGATTTGGGATCTAAAAGCTGTATGTTGCCAAAATCCGCGTCCGAAATGGCGATTGCCGCATCGACGATTTCGTCCAGAATCGGCTCGAGATTGCCCTCCCGCACGAAGAGCGTTCCGAGTTCGTGCAGCCTCGTCATGGCGTGCAGTTCCGCTGCTAGCAGCTTCTCGCTCGTGAGCAGCGATTCCTCTGCGCGCTTGCGCTTAGTGATTTCGTGGCCATAGAGGTTGACGAATGGCTCGCTGGTTGGCCGATTGGCGAGAAACCACCACGTGCGCCCTCTGCCGTCGAGTAGCTCGGCTGCGATGCTTTTCCCTTGCCGGAGTGCCTCCGCAACCAATGTCTGGATGCCGGGGGGAAGCGACTCAGTTACGTTTGCCCCCGCGGCCGCTAACCATTCCCGCGCTGGCGCATTGGCGTAAAGTAGCCTTCTATCTGCATCGATGCGCAGCACTGGACCGGGGTTCTGCTCCGGGAACTGGGCCAGCCGGTGTATCTCCGCCGACGAGCGGGCTTGTTCGATAAGATCCGCCGCCTGTCGTGCCAAAAGGTCAATGCGCCAAACGTCGTGCTCGTCCGGGATATAGGGGAGCCTCCAGTGAGTTGTGAGGATGCCTAGCAGCATTCCGTTGCGGCTCAGCAGCGGCGTCGATTGAACCGCGCGCACGCCAGCTTCGCGCAGCACCGCCAGCGATGGGGCGCCGGCGAACAACTCGCTGCGTTCAACATCCTCTACGATGACTCGTTCCCCACGCCGCAATGCCTCCCCACAGACTGAGACCCGCTCATCCGCGCAAGCAAAAAACTCAAGGAAAGGCGGCTGATGGCCGTGGTGTGCCACGATGCGGAGAGAGTCGTCCTGCACCAGTTGCAGTGTGCCCTGATCAGCCTCGACGATCGCGACGGACGCATCCATGATCTGTTGCAGCAGCGACTCGAAGTCGCCGGTCGCGGTTATCGAAGTGCTTAGCGCATGGATTCGTTTGAGCGCCGCCAAGTCCGCTACATGCGCGGCCTGCTCGTATTCAAGCGCGGCGATCCGTTTTCGAAGTTCTCGAACTTCTGCTTCGAGGATTGATTCCGCCGGGGTCGGCGTCGCCATTAGAGGACTCCTGGCCTGAAATATCGATTGTACAGCGGAGGCCGGCCAGGTCCCGGGCCACCCTGACCGCTTGCTGACGCGCGCGGCTCAGAAAATGCATTCACGTGTTTGCAGGCGCATACTGAGTCGGCGGACTGGCCACCTTCGTTTCCTATCGAGGCCGAATCGGGTTCACTTGCGTTACGGCTCACGGGTTCGCCTCCCAAGTCGTTCAGGTCCATTTCTGGAACCCTCGCTCGTTCGGCTACATGCTGAACAGGCAATTTACATGGTGAACTCCTTTCAGTTCACAAGATCAGCTAGGCTTATCCTGGCATACCGGCCGCCAGGGAGCGGTCCCCACAAGCGTTCGCGACGAACTTCAGCTAGAATGAATCCGATGTCGGACTTCAAGCCGAGGCCAGGTACATTTCTCCCGTATCTGGAAGCGGAGAACAGGCGTCAGGAACAGCGGCCAAAGCCGAGCCCGCTGACTCTGCTCGAAATTCTTTCACGCCAGCCTATGCAGTCGCTTCCGATTTTCCAACTCCAGGGGCAGAGCGCGATGGATCCCTCCCGCTATGGCGAGGCGCTGAAGAGCTTGCGCGATGCTGGTTACATCACGATTGAGGGCGAGGCTCCGGAGCAACTGGTGCGGCTGACTCCATCCGGCGCCGGTGTCGTGCAATTGGCGAAGCCTGCGTAATCCGCATGGACCTTACCTGGCTCCACTGGACCGCGGTGGCGGCGCTGGGTGCCGTGGTGGGAGCGAGCGAGCTCATCTCACGCAATAAGGACAATCCTGCCGCGGCCATCCGGACCTGGCCGGCGCTATTCTATATCGCGATCAACAGTATTGCCTCGGTGGGCGCGCTTGGTTTGATCCCTGCGAACCTGCTGCCTTCCTCGCCGTGGATGCGGGTTTTGCTGGCCGGAGTGAGTGCGATGGCGTTTTTCCGCACATCGCTGTTCGTGGTGCGGGCGGGCGATCGGGACGTAGGTGTGGGGCCAAGCGGATTTCTGCAGATCTTTCTCGGTGCAGCGGATCGGGCAGTGGACCGCACACGGGCGGCCGTGAGGTCCGCTGCGGTCGCCGAAATAATGAAAGGGGTTGATTTCACGAAGGCTAGACCGGCGCTCCCGCCCTTATGCTTAGCGCTAATGCAAAATGTCTCACCGGAAGATCAGCAGGTACTGGACCGGTCGCTGGACGTTTTGGACAAGCGCGAAGCCGAGCCGCACGTAAAGGCCTTGCTCCTAGGACTCGAGCTGATCAACGTGGTCGGGGTGGACGTGCTTACGACGGCGGTGAAGTCCCTCGGAGAGCAGATTCGATCCGCTCCAGGAGCTTGAGAGTCAGGAGAAGTTCCTGGTCCGCGTTTTCGCAGGCCTGGAAATCGCGCAAAGCCGCTTGGGCCCAGTCGCGGGCGTCGGCGAAACGACCGGCGAAGGCCAGAGCGGCCGCGGCGTTGAAGCGGGTCTGCCCGGCCCCGAAACGGTCTCCTTGTCGTTCTTTATAGCGCGTCGATTCCCCGTAGTGGTGGAGGGCGGTCTCCAGCTGTCTGCCACGGGCAGAGATATTCCCGAGTTGGTTGTGCACCACCGCCAGATCCTCCATGGCGTCTGGCGGAAACATTTCGAGCGCCTGACGAGAACACTTTGCGGCCTTGGAGAGGTGCGCCAGGCACTCCTCGGGCGGCTGCTTGGCCTGCCTCGCTTCCTCAAATCGCTCGAAGGAAACAGCGCCTAATTGATTGAGGCATTTGCCTCGACCTAGAACATCCTGCTTGGGGTGCAGCTCCAAGCTCCGGCCATACCAGTGCTCCGCGATAGTGAGATCGCGGAGCCCCTTCAAATCGAGATAAGCATGCCCCAAGTTGAGCGCGCATATCGCCGCCCCGGAGGAATCCTGGATATTTTCAGCCAGCGAGAGAGCCTCGCGGTACGCATCTACACAGCGCGCCGATCCCTGCTCCCGCTGGATTTGTGCAAACTCATGCAGCGACGTCGCCAGCGACCGGACAGTGTCTCTTTCAGCATCGTCCCACTCCTTAGGCGCTTTCCGCACAATCGGGCCCGCTCGGTGGCGACTCCAATCAATACGCAATTTTTGCAATCGCTCCGCCTCGGCCAAGCGCCTCGCCTTTCGCGCTAGGTGAACGCGGTCCTGAGTAAACAGATTCCACTCTTGCTCTCTCCCGGGCAACGGTCCCTCAGTACTCGACTCGACAAAATCGGGGACAATCTCGTCAACGAGGCGGGACCATTCCGAATCCCGGCCAGTGTGGCCGTAAAGCTGCCGCAGCCCTTGCATCGCGCGGATCACGCAACTCCACCAGCCGTGATCTCTAGCCAGACTTCGCGCGCGAAGCAGATTCCCTTCTTCCGCGGTCAACACCCCGATCACATCGCGATTCCCGCCGAGGTATTGTTTGGTGTAATAGTTTCCCAGACCTCCCATCGCCTCCACGAACGCGCGCGTCGCGGCGATGCGATTCACTGAGTAATACTGCTCGAACAACCGCCGGAAGAACCACGGTAGCGCCGGATGAACCGGTAGTACCCGTCGCCCAGAACCGTCAACAATCCGGTCTCGACCGCCCGGTCGAGCAGCGCAATGCCCGCTTCCCGCGTTAGTCCCTTCACCTCCTCCAGGCACCATTCCGCGGGCTCGCCCATCCATCGAAGCGCGTCGACGGCCACGAACCCCTGGAACAGGTGCAGCAGCGCGAGTTGCTTCCGCTCTTCTTCCGTAAACGCGTTCTCAAATCCGTAAGCCAGCGACGCCGCCAGCGACCGCGTCCGGCCTTCACTCGCTTCGTCCTCGAACACCGCCTCGCCGGCTTGCAGTTTTTCCACAAATCCCGCGATCTGCTCCCGCGTCTTCAGTCCATCGCGCAGAGCCTGCCCGGCCAGCACTGTCAACGTGAGCGGATTGCCGTCTGTGAAACGGAGCAGCGGGCGCCAGTCCTCCACGTCCTCGATCCGCCGCCCGTGGCGCTTTGCCAGCTCCTCTGTCATCTGGACGCGCTCATAGAACGGCATCGGCGGCAGTTCGATCCGCGCCGGCAGGTCGTGCAGCCAGTCGCGCTCGTCCCGCCGCGACGTGAGCAGGAATTTTGCCTTCGTCCCCCGCGCGGCGCGGAGGAAAGCCGCCAACTCCTCTTGTTCCGCTGCACTCCACTGCGAAGCCGTCCCCGCCGGAAATCCCGCCACCGGCTCCACGTTGTCCCAGATCCAGAGCACCGGGATCTGCCGTAGCACCTGCAACGCCACGTCGCGGCGGTGTCCATCGTCGAGCGTCAGCCATTGAATCCCGCTCTTCGCCAGAACCCCTTCGAAAATGCGTCCGACCTCGTCCAACACCTGCGGCACGCGCTTGTATTCTTCAAAGGAAGTAAACAGCACCGGCCCGCTCAAGCCGCCCGTCTGCCTGTACCAGCGCGCGAATTCCGCCGCCGTGCTGGTCTTACCGCTCCCCGCATAGGCGTGCAGCAGCACGATGTTCTGCTCGTCGAAAGTGCGGTCCAGCCTGAGAATCGTCTCATCGCGGCCGATGAAGCCTACATCTGGCGCGTCCGGCAGCGCCGAATCGCCTCGAGTGCCAGCTTCCAACTTGATTGCGACGGCATCCGCCGCCTTCGGGAACAACTGCACCGGCGCTGCTTCGAAGACGACCGGGACGGTCCAATCCTCGATCTCCCGCAACCCGCTGCTCAACTGCTTCCGCGCCATAGTGGCCGCTTCCCCCAGCGGCAGACCGGAAGCCAGCGCGCCATACAGGTCGGCCATGTACTGCGCCGCCGTGTCCACAAAAACGCTGTAGCGCCACGCCACCACCCCTGAAGCTCCGTAGTCCATCACGGTGTGCGCGAACGAGCCGAATTCGCGGATTTGCTGGTGCTCATCGGTGGCCGTCTTGGGCTGCTCCGGCGGTTCGCTATCCGCCGACCGGCAGGCATTCAGCAACAGGAGCGGCACGCCGCATTCGTGGAGCAGGCGCCCCAACTCGGCGGCCATCACCGGTTGCGCGTTCCGATCCAGCTTCGGATTTTCAAAGAACACTTCGCCGCTCAGACCGTGCCCATCGAAATGGACCGCGTGGAACGGCTCGGCGCGCGCTTTGGCCTCGCGCAGCCGCCGCGCGAGCTGCTCAAAAGTGGGCGGGCGCAACACCTCCAGATGGAACGGCTCTTTCGCCTTGTCGGTCAGGCCGCGCAGCAGGTGACGCGCTACGGACCGGAAGGGAACCCCGTCGTCCTGCAGGCGGCAGATCACGAGCAGGATGCGCGGCTTACCCGCGGCTGTCTGCGGTGCCTGCGGCCGCAGAGCCGGCCGCGAATGGCAGCGCACGAACGAGGGCACGCTCAATGCCAGCGGCCGGTCGGCCACGGGCTCCCGCATCAGCTCCCAAGGCACCAACGCATCACCCAGTTCGGTCTCGACCTCGATGCGGGTATCTCCGAGACGATCCCGCACGGCGCTCCAGACGTCGCTGCCCTCCAGCACCCGCTGGAACAACTCCTGCCCCACTTCGGCCATCCGGTTCTCGATACGCTTCGCGATTTTCGGCTGCGGGTCGACGGGATAGACGCGGTAGTCTTCCAGATACCACCGAATATTCTCTGCCTCTTGTGGCGTCAGCGCGAAAACAAACTCCCGTTTTGCGGTCACGCGCGAGCCATCGCCATCGAGTATCGCCTCCACATGCGATCCCGAATGGCTGATCCGCAGGCTGAGCATCTGGTCTATGTGAGTTTAGCAACAACTCCGTTTCAGTAGCCGGGCTTTGAACTGCGATATCCTCGTCACGTGGGACCTGCTTCATTACGCTTGATCGTATTGCCCCTGGCGTTCGCGGCTGCTGTAAGCGGAGGAATCAACCGATCCACTCTGATGGATCGCCTGCCCTTGCGCTTCGAACCGGGACCGGAGGGATCTTTCCACGCGCACGCCGACGGCCTCACGCTGGAAGTCCGCGGTTCCACCATGCTGGCGATCTGGACCGGACCGCAAGGCCAATCGGAGCACGCCCGAATGCGTCTGGATGGCGCCAGCCCGGAAGCGCGCCCGGCGCCGGCCGATCCGCTCCCGGGAAAAACCAACTACTTTGTTGGCTCGTCCCGCTGGCAAACAGATGTCGAGGGCTATGGCCGGGTGAAACTGCGCAACGTCTATCCGGGGATCGATCTCATTTTCTACGGCTCCCAGGGAGTGCTGGAATTCGACTTTCTGGTGTCGGCGGGCGCCGATCCGAAGCAGATCCGCTGGCAACTCGAAAGCAGCGGGCCGTCGCATCTGAGTCGCGATGGCGACCTCGTACTGGGCGCCGCGCCGGGCGCGCCGCGCTGGAAGCGGCCGGTGAGCTACCAGGAAATCGCGGGTCAGCGGAAGGCCGTAGAGAGCCGCTTCCAACTCGGGCCCGGGGGCGAAGTGGCGCTGGCGCTGAGTTCCTACGAGCGCGACCGCGAATTGGTCATCGATCCCTCTCTGGCGTACCTGAGTTATCTCGGAGGAAGCGGCAATGAAGCGGCGCGCGGGATCGCCGTGGATGGCGGCGGAAATATCTATGTGACCGGATTCACGACTTCGGCCGATCTCGCGGTGAGCCGCACGGCGGCGCAGACCGCTTTCGGTGGCCTGACCACAAACCTGCTGACCGGGGATGCCTTCGTGGCCAAGTTCACGCCAGCCGGCGCTCTGAGCTACCTGACCTATCTCGGCGGCAGCGGCGATGACGCGGCGTTCGGAATCGCCGTGGATGCCGCGGGGAACGCCTGGATCACCGGCACTACCAACTCAACGAATTTCCCGGTGGCGGGAGCGTATCAGACGAAGTTCGCCGGCTCCGGCCCTAACGGTTCCGCGCGCATTCGCGGCGGCGATGCGTTCGTTGCGAAACTCAGCCCCGCGGGGGACCGCCTGATCTACTCGACCTATTTGGGAGGCAGTCTCGACGATCTTGGTGTGGCCATCGCGATCGACGCCGGGGGCAATGCGTACGTCACCGGTTCCACTCGCTCCACCGACTTTCCGGGTACTTCCACCGGCTTCCAATCACAGCTCAAAGGCGTGGGCGGCCAGGACGTGCTCCCCAGCTACGGAATGACTACGTTTAATGGCGGCGACGTGTTCGTTGCCAAGCTGAACGCCGCCGGCACTCAACTGATGTATGCGACGTACCTGGGTGGCGTACTTGACGACGCTCCATTTGCTATCGCGGTGGATGCCAGCGGGCAGGCGGTGGTCGGCGGCTACACGATTTCCACGAACTTTCCTACAACCGCGGGCGCCATGCAAACCAAGTTCGGCGGCATCGAGCAACAGACGCCCTGGTTCCATTACGGCGACGCGTTCATTTCGAAGATCAGCGCCGATGGAAAATCGCTGGTGTTTTCCACGTATTTTGGCGGGCAGGGCGACGAAGTGGTGAACGCTTTGACCCTCGATAGCTCCGGGAACATCTATTTCGCGGGATCTTCGAGCACGCCCAACTTGCCCATCACGCGTGGGGCTTTCCAGAACTTATATCACGGCTACTTCACGTTGCCATTTGAAATCGAGGAGCTCTTCGGAGACGCGTACGTGGCGAAGATGAAGTCGGACGGCTCCGCGCTCATCTACCTGACCTATCTCGGCGGCAGCTTCAATGACGCGGCCTGGGCGATTGGGGCCGATGCCGCGGGGAACGCCTTCGTTGCTGGCTTCACCGATTCGCCTGACTTTCCTGTTACTTCCGATGCCGCGCAAAGCAAGTTTGCGGGTGACGGAATGCAGCAGCCCTACATTCTTTTCGGCGATGCCTTCCTGAGCGAGATCAGCGCCGATGGCAGCAAGCTGCTCTACAGCACGTATCTGGGCGGCCGCGTCGACGATATGGTGTTCGCCATGGCCTTGGATGGAAAGGGGAACGTGTTGCTCGCGGGCAATACGCTCTCGGCCGATCTGCCGGTCAAAGGCAATCCCGCGCAACCCGCTTATGCAGGTTTCCGTGCGCTGCCGCAGTTGCTCACGGGAGATGCTTTCGTCGCGGAATACAGCGGGTTCGTGCTTCCGCCCTCCATCGTCATTTCCACCGTCAGCGACAATCTGAACGACGGGGGGCCGCCCGTGCCGGGATCCTGGTTCTACATGAAGGGAACCAACCTCGCCGACGTGCAGCGGTTCGCCGGACCGGGCGATGTTACCAGTGCCGACCTGCTGCCCACCAATCTCAGCGGCATCGAGGTCAAAGTGAATGGGAAGAACGTGCCCGTGTGGGCTATCAGTCCGGGACAGGTCAATGCGCAGACTCCCGGAGATGCCAGCGGTTCGATGACCGTCCAGTTATTCCGCAACGGCGTAGGATCGAACACGCTCACCGCCAACGTCGCTTCCGCCGATCCCGGCATTTTCTATTACAACGTCAGCGGCAAGAATTATCCCGATGGTCTGTTCCTCGACTACACCCTGGTGGGCGACCCGGCCGTGGCATCCATCACCCGGAAGGCGCGCGCGGGCGATGTCATTCAGCTTTATACGGCTGGGTTGGCCCCTTCGCCCAGCGGAGTCAGCCACCCGCCGGCGCAGACCGTCGCGGGTGTTGGTGTGAAGGTCGGTTCGGCGGATGCCACCGTGCTGGGAGCGATCCTGGTGTTTCCCGGAGAATTTCAAGTCAACTTCGTGGTGCCCGACTTGCCGCCTGCCGATTACCCGATCACCGTTTCGGTCGCGGGAAAGACGTCGCAATCGGGCATTTTTCTTCCGATCGGGCAGTGACGGCCGGGCTCAGCGGAATTCCACTCTGCGCGCAAGCGCATTGACGGCCGCGGCCACGCTCGAATGCAGCCCGGATGCGGGAATCTGCTGCGGGTGTATCGGGAGTGAAGCCACGTAGAGGAGGTTTAAGGGGAGGCCGGCGTCCGGCGTGCTGGCGGGCAGATTGGCCAGTGCCCAGGCCGGCACGGAAAAATGCCGGGCCGTGGCGGCGGCGCTGCAATAGCACATGCCAAAAGCGGTGCTGGTAGGGTCGACATTCATGGCGACGATCACCACGCGCGAGCCGGAGTCGGCGGTTCGCCACTCGATCGGCAGAGGCCGGCGGCGATCTACGACGTCCAGCTTTTCGCGGTTGATCCATTCCAGGGCCGGAGGGCCGGGCACGGCCACGGTGAAGCCCGGCAGTTCCGGCCCGCCGCGGCTCGAGAGCTGAAAGCTTCCGGGTTCCAGAAAAGGCGGCCTCGCCGGAGGTGGTGGGGCATCGCCGCCCAACTTCCCCAGGAAGAAGCCGGGAGTACCGCTAGCTGAGCGAATGGTACGTGTGCCCGCGACGCCGCCCACGGTTAGTTCCTGTCCGGTCTCGAGGCCGCGTCCTCCGAGGGAATCGATCAAGGCAGCGCTCAGCGACCTGGGCACGGCGAGCCCCAGTTGGTAACTGCCCGCGAAAAAGGAGCAGGTCCCTTCGGGCGGCGTCAGCAGCAGGGGCGCGATGGGTGTCTCTCGCTGCGTCTCTACGAACACCGCCGCAGCTTCATCCAGCAGAGAGTTGCCGCCGCCCTCTTCGCGAAAACGGGTTCGCACCAGGAATACCGCGCCCGAGCGAGGCCCGCGCGGTATGAAGGCTCCCGGGTTGCCCGCATCGCAGGTGCCCGCCCCATCGTGAATCGCGATGGTCACCACGTTGGATTCACGCAACCCGGCGCTACGAGCCCGAATCGGAACAAAGCAGCCCTGAGGAGAATCTCGGGGTATTTCGAGAATGACTTCCTGGCGGCCGGCGCGGACCGGTCGGGAAACCGCGGACGCCTCCTTTTCCCCGATAAAGAACTGCACAGGCCGATTGCCGGCTCCTGTGATGGTTAGCGTAACGCGGCCACCGCGGCGCACGGGTCGATCCGCCGTATTGGGAGTCCGCGAGCCGCCGGCTTCCAGGTTCTCGATCGAACCCGGTCCCCAGCCCTGGCCGTTCCGGCTGAAGATTCCGGGGCTCCCACTTACCACTTCTATCGGAAAAGGCGCCGAGCTTTGTCCCCGCACTACCACGCGAATCGAGCCTGCACCCAGCGGCGCCATTTCGGGAACCAAGGCGGTGATTTTCCGAGGGGTGGCCAAGATCGGTTGCAATTCCGTCGCGCGGCCGCCGTTCTCCAGAATGACTCTCGAATCGTTATCCCCGAGCCGGACGCCGTGAATATCGATTAGCGCGCCGCGCGCCAGCGCTCCGGACGCCAGCGGCGGAGGCATCTGACTAGCAGCGTTGACGATCCCGTTTTGCGTAATGGCCGGCGGTTGCGCCTGTGCCGGCGTGCAACCGGCTCCCAAAACGGCCAACCAAAAGCGCCAGTGCGGCATGAACCACTATCATAGTGCCGTAGATGAAACGCACTTTCGCCGCTTGGGGGACGGCGGCCCGGATTGCGCTGCGTGACCTTGGGCATTCACGTACAACGCTGCTCTTTGCAAGCGCGGTTTGCTTCAGCATGGCGGCGGTAACCGCTGTAGCAGCGCTAGGCTCCGGTTTCGACGCTGCCCTGCGCGCCGATCTGCGCGTTTGGCTGGGAGCCGATATCGCGGCCCAGAGCTTCGAGCCCCTGACGCAACAGCAACAGGTGGCGATGAAAGCCTGGACGGATTCGGGAATCACCGCAACCACGGTGGTTTCCACCGCCACCAGTGCCTCTTCGGATGAATCTCCCGATCCCGTTATGGTGATGCTGCGCGCGGTGGATCCCGCGGTTTACCCGCTTTACGGGAATGTCACGCTCGATCCGCCACAATCTCCGCAATTACTGACTGCTGGTTCCGTGGCCGTATCATCCGAGGTATTGCGTGCGCTCCACGCGAGGCTGGGCGGCTCGCTCCGCATCGGAATTGGAACATTCCGGATCGCCGCCCTGCTGCGCGAAGAGCCCGACCGGTTAATGGGCATGCCCCCGGCTCTGGGCCCGCACGTCCTCGTCACCGAAGCCGGGTTGGAACAGAGCGGCGTGGCGCGCGCAGCGTACCTGCACTATAGGACGCTCCTGCGGCTTCCTCGCGGAGCAGACCTGACCTACTGGCGGCGGCAGGTTGAAGGCGTATTTCCGGAAGCGGAGGTTCTCGATTTCCGGGAACCCGACTCCCAGGCGGCGGAAGTCTTAGAGGACGCGCTCGATTTCCTGCGGGTGATGAGCTTGATTGTGCTGCTTTTGGGATCGGTGGCCGCCGCGGCGGCCACGCGGGAGTTTGTTGCACTTCGTATGGAGGCGATTGCCATCCTGCGGGTCCTGGGCGCCCGCTATTACCAGATCGCCGGAATTTACGGGCTCTCCCTGTTTGTGCTGGCGGCCGCTGCAACGCTGATCGGAGTAACCGGAGGACTGGCGCTGGCACGCTACCTCGGAGGCTTTCTCGGCTACTTCGTACCTGTAGGAAAGCCGTCTCCTTTAAGTGCGGTATCCGCTTTGCTGCCGCTTGCGCTCGCGCTGGGGACGGTCGGGTTAGTGATCGTACGCGAACTCCGAGCTATTCGCGATTGCCGGCCCGCTTCGATCCTTCGGGGCGAGACGCAATCGGCTCAGCCGCGTGGCTCTCTTTTTGCACTTGTGGCAGGGGCGGGGCTTCTCCTGTGTTGGTCCCTGTTCGGATCGTGGCGATTCGCCTTGGCATTCGTGGGTGTCATTACAGCAGGCGGAGTGCTGGTGTTTGCCGGTTCCCGGGCCGCTCTGCGCGCTCTTCACCGCATGCCGGTCCCGAGCGCCATCCAACTCGGGCCACAAGGCAAGCGGACGTTCCCATTAGTCGCGGCCCTCGCCGCGGGCATCACCTTGGTGGTCAGTGCGGTGGCGGGGCGCAATGCGCTGGTCGAAGAGATCCGGCGGGCTGTGCCGGCATCGGAATCGAATCTGTTCGTCCTGGGCATCCCCGGCGCGATGGAGCAGACGGTGGAAGGATTCCTTGCCGCCCAGCCGGGCCTCATTGGCCGTCCCGAAACTCTTCATCTGGCGTGGTTGAGACTGCTCTCCGTGGATGGGCGCGAGCCGGATTCGG
>PSRJ01000012.1 GCA_003175985.1 Terriglobia bacterium | reverse complement strand
TCGAATGGCGCTTTCTCGGCCTGTACCAGTCTCGGATTGACGCGAGCAAACTTCGCATCTGGGAACCACTATAACGCGCAGCTTCGGCTACCTGTTGATAAACGGCATTACCGTAGAAGTGGTCCGCCCGGGGCCGGGCTGGCGGTCAATGTCGTAACCCCCCTATCGGGAGTATGGAGATAACATCAGGGCGTGCAACGGTTCGCAACGGTCCGCGACGCAAAGGAGTTCCTGATCGGCAGGATTGCCGACGAAGCACAACGGGAGGGGATCGCCGTCTCCGAAGTCGAGCGAAAGATGCTCTACTTCTCGGAAACAGGCTGGACACTACCTGACATTGCGGAGGTGAACGAAACCTTCGACCGTGAGTACGACCAAGAGCACTACGAACACAAGATTGCGAAGCTCATTCGCAGTCTCCGCGTGAGGCATCGTCGTGATAACGCGGATGAGTTCGACGCCTGGACTGAAGCGGTCGAAAAACTTCGGGACGGCGACCATTACCTGCTCGTCGTGATAGAGAAGGCAGGCGTAGCAGAGCGACCACGCGGTGATCTCGTTCGGCTCATCGTCATCGCCTTGGCGATCTCCGGCGTTCTGGTAGCGATTGCTCTATTCATGGCGAACCGCTGAGCCGCGCTCGACGGTGGTCGGTAAACGGGGTTTCTGGACAAAACACGTTCCAGGCGGACTCCAGTCGCCATTGTCGAAGTGGATTTCCAGATCCTGGCTGAACGACCCGGCATGGTAGCGTTATAGATCTAACGTGTTCGAGAAATCTTTTCTGGGGCCGCAGCCCTTGACCACAACAGTAAGGGTTATGTTGACCGTTTGGTTTATTCTGCTGGTGCTGGGGTCTCCCCTTGCGCTTATGGGCACCGGCATGGCATTTGAAGGCGGATACACGCTCGACGCATATCTCAGCCTCATCGCGATCTGGTCTTATCCTCCGCTGTTAGCTATCGCCTATTTCTATCGACGAAGAAAACCCTCCTTCGTCTGGTTGCCACTGTTAACCATACTGCTTTTCATCGTTGAACAACTTGTTTGGCAGCTCGGCATTCGAGTTAGGTTCAATTGACCGACTACCGACGGATTTGTTTGAAGGACGTGGGGCTTTCATCAGTGCCCCTTGTGTGGCCACGCCAATAGGAACCGCTCGACAGAGTTTTCAGAGACCCATCCTCGCAAAACGCCGTTATCGGAAAGTAACCGCTGCAGTTCTGTCCGGATCGGCAACTCGGAGGAAGGGTTGGGCCGAATTCCCTGTGGCGTGCTCATCCCGTCGCTTGACGGAAAACGCCCTACGCTCAGATTGGTCAAGCGCGGGCAGGAAGGCAGGTCTTTGGGAAAAGCCCGCCGCCAGTGCATCAATGGGCTTCCAGTCACAAACGGGATTTCTGAGATAGCTTCTAATCCGCAGTCATCCTGTCAGACGTGCGCCAGGGTTTCCTTCGATTGCAGCAGCGTGTCCGCAGTGGTGCCCTGCTTGTTACCGCGCAGGCGCTCCATATAGAGGTAAATTACCGGTGTGATGTAGAGCGTCAGAAACTGCGATACTACCAGGCCACCCACTACGGCGAGCCCCAGCGGCCGGCGCGCGTCGCCGCCCTCCCCATAGCCCAGGGCGATCGGCAGGGTGCCGAACAGAGCGGCCACCGTGGTCATCATGATCGGCCGGAAACGCAGCATACAGCCGCGATAGATCGCCTCCACGGGGTTGCAGCCCTCTACGCTCTGCGCCTCCATCGCGAAGTCGATCATCATGATCGCGTTTTTCTTCACCACCCCGAATAACATGATCAATCCGACTAAGGCGAATAGATCCAGCTCACGATGAAAGATCTTGAGAGTGAGCAATGCGCCGAATACGGCCGCGGGCAGCCCGGAAAGAATCGTCAGCGGGTGGATGAAGCTCTCGTAAAGAATTCCCAGAATGATGTAGATCGTCAGAATGGCCACCAGCAGAAGAATCGACATGCCGCGGAAGCTACGCTCGAATTCACGAACGGTGCCCTGGTAACTCACATTGATGGTGGCCGGCATTTGCACCTCGCGCAACATGTTGTTCAATGAGGCGGCGGCTTCGCCCAGCGACAGGCCGGGCGCCAGATTAAACGAAATGGTAGACGAGGGGAGCTGCCCGAAGTGGCTCACCGAGAGAGGTCCCACCGTGCGGGTCACGTGGGCAAGAGTATCCAGCGGCACTAACCGGCCTCCCGCGGAATGCACGTACAGTTTCGACAGCATTTCGGGTGAATTCTGGTATTCCGGCGCGATTTCGGTGATTACCGAATACTGGTTGGCTTGCGTGAAGATAGTCGATACCAATCGCGCGCCGTAGGCCGAGTACAAGGCGTCCTCGATCTGCTGCGCGGAAATTCCCAAAGAGTTGGCGCGATCGCGATTCAGGTTCAATTGTAATTGCGGGCTGCGGATCTGCAAATCCGTGTTGACATCGAGAATCCCCGGCAGCGCCTGCATCCTCGCCATGAGCTTCGGCACCCAGGAGTAGATCTCTTGCAGGTTCGCGCTTTGAACCACCATCTGGTACAAGGCCCGAACATTCTGGCCGCTCAATGTAATGGCCGGAGGGTTTTGCAGAAAGACCTGGATGCCGGGGATCTGGGCGAGCTTGGGACGCAACTCGGCCAGCACCTGCTCGGCGCCCAGCGGGCGCGACTTGCGCGGCTTAAGCATGATGAAGACGATGCCTTGATTGCTGTCGCCGGAACTCGCGTAGACGTGATCGACGTTCGGATCGTGCTGGACGATATCAGACACCGCCCTTTGATGGCGGGCCATAGCCTGATAGGAGATATCCTGGCTGGCTAGCGTTTGCCCGGTCAGGTAACCAGTATCCGTCGAGGGGATGAACCCGGTCGGCATAGTCAAAAACAGGTAAACCGTGCCGCCCAGCATGCCCAGCGCCAGCATCAAAGTCGAAAACTTATGCCGCAGAGCCAGGCGCAGCGTACGATCGTAGCCTCGCGCCACCATGGCAAAACCAAAATCGAACGACCGGTAGAGCACACCGTGGCGCGCGGCCGGATCGAAGCGTAGAAAGCGGCTGCACATCATCGGCGTAAGCGTTAGCGATACGAATCCCGAGATCAAAATTGCCACGATGATGGTAACCGCGAACTCGTGCAGCAGCCGCCCGACCAGGCCTCCCATGAACAGCACCGGAATGAACACAGCCACCAGGGAGACCGTCATCGACAGAATAGTGAAACCGATCTCGCGCGAGCCTTCCAATGCTGCCTGCATGCCCTGCTTTCCCAATTCGCGGTAGCGGACGATGTTTTCCAGCATTACGATGGCGTCATCCACCACAAACCCCACCGAAAGCGTAAGGGCCATCAACGAGAGATTGTTGAGGCTGTATCCCAGCAGATACATTGCAGCGAAAGTGCCGACGATGGATAGCGGTACGGCAAAGCCGGGAATCATGGTGGCGGTGACGTTGCGCAGGAACAGGAAGATCACCAGCACCACCAGAATCATGGTCATCATCAGGGTCAGCTTGACGTCGTTGACGGAGGCGCGTATGGGCGCTGACCGGTCCGTCATGATTTCCAGGTTCACGGCCGGAGGCAGCTCGGCGCGAAATACCGGCAACAGCTCCAGAACGCTGTTGACCACTTCGACCGTGTTGGTGCCGGGCTGGCGCTGGACCGCCATCAGCACGGAGCGGTCGTTGTTGAGCCAGCCGAACGACTTGTTGTTTTCGGTGGAATCGATGATTCGTCCCAGTTGTTCCAGGCGCACCGGCGATCCGTTGCGCCACGCTACGGTGATCGGACGGTAGCCGGCGGCGTTCATTAACTGGCCGTTCGCGAGCACCTGGAACGACTGCTTGGGCCCGTAGAGCTTCCCGGTCGGTAGGTTGACGTTGCTGGCCTGGATGGCCTTCTGCACGTCGTCGATGCCGATGCCGCGGGCGGAGAGCGCGTCGGGGTTCAATTGCACGCGCACTGCGTATTTTTGCGGATTGTAAATCTGAACCTGGGAGACGCCGCTTACCGTCGAGATACGCTGAGCCATCAGCGTCTCCGCATACTCATCCACGGTATAAAGCGGAAGAGTGTCGGATTTCAGAGCCAGCAATAAGACCGGCTGCTCGGCCGGGTTCTGTTTTTGAAACGATGGCGGCCGAGGCATCTCGGGCGGCAGCGTCCCGCCGGCCTTGGCGATGGCGGTTTGCACATCCTGAGCCGCCGCGTCGATGTTGCGGTCGAGCGCAAAGGTAAGTGTGATCGAGGTGCTTCCCTGACCATTGGAGGAACTCATCGAATCGATTCCCGCGATGGTGGAGAACTGGCGTTCGAGCGGTGTGGCTACGGCGGAAGCCATGGTCTCCGGAGTCGCTCCAGGGAGCGCGGCGTTTACCTGGATAGTCGGAAAGTCGACGCTGGGCAGCGCTGCCACGGGCAGGATGCGGTAGCCAACGATCCCAAACAGCAGGATCGCGAACATGACCAGAGCCGTCATGACCGGGCGTTCGATGAAGATCCGCGATATGTTCATATGCTGGTCGGTCGCTGCCGTGGGATTTCAGAGCGTCTGCGAGTCCACTTTATCGGCCGGAACCGGGCGAATTTTGGCCCCGGGGAACAGCCGCAATTGGCCATCGGTAACCACCTTCTCGCCTTTTTCCACTCCCTTGTCGATCACGATTTTGTTGCCGCGAATAACGCCGACGGTCACTTGCCGGATCTCGACGGATTGATCCGGTTTGACCACATACACCACCTGGCCGCGCGCGCCAGGCTGCACCGCTTCGGCGGGCACCACGACCGCGTTTTGCTCGACGCCCAAAGTCAAAGAAGCGTCCACGAACTGGCCCGGCCATAACAGGCCGTTCGCGTTGTCGAATGTGGCTTTCAGCTTGATCGTGCCGGTGGCGGCATCCACGGTGTTGTCGATCACGGTCAATGTGCCGCGGGCGCTCAACTTGGCATCGTTTTGCAGCGCGACAGTTACGGGAAGCGAGGCGGAGGCCGAGCTTTGCCGGACGGCCGGGAGGTACATTTCGGGGATTCCGAAGCTGACCCAGATCGGTTGAATCCGGTTGATGGTGACGAGCGGGCTGGCCGCGTTGGCGGCTACCAGATTGCCCTGGTGGACCAGCAAATTGCCCGAGCGCCCGCTGACCGGCGCGTGTATCTGGCAATAGCTCAGGTTCAGCCTGGCCGTGCTGATGGCTGTGCGGTCGCTCTCGATGTTTGCCGTGGCGCTCTCAATGGCCGCCCGATCGGCGCCGATCGTCGCCTGGATGGCTTCGGCCGCAGCGGTGCTTTGCTCGCTTTGCGACTTGGAGACCACTCCCTGCCGCGCCAACTCTGAGTACCGCGCGGCATCGGCCTGCAGGCTCTTGGACTGGGCGGCATCGCGGTTGAGATTGGCCTGGACCTGGGCCAGCAGCGCGGTATCCTTGGCCAGAGCGTTTTGGGCCTGCTGCAAGGCCTCCTGATAGGGCCTTTCATCGATGACGAACAGCAGATCGCCTTGCTTGACGTCGGCGCCTTCCTCGAACGCTACCTTAACCAGTTCGCCGGAAACCTGCGACTTCACCTGGATCACCGCCGAGGCTTCCACGGTTCCCACGGCGCGCACTTCCACGGGAACGGATTCGATTTCCGCGGTGGCCACACTGACCGGAACGGCGGGCGGCGGTCCTGCCGAGCGCACCGGTGTCGGCGAGTTGCATGCGGCCAGCCACACGCCCGCCAGAATGATCAGCCCCGCTGGGATACTGCGGCAAGAGAGGACAGAGCCACGCATCAATCCGAATCTTATCGCAGGTATCGGGGCTTGTGCTTGTCAGCATTGCCCGGGCAATCACTGCACCGAATTTAAACCGATATAATCGGGGGCATGTTGCAGATCATCCGCAGCAGCCCGGTTGCCGACGTGGTCGTGATCGGCTCGGGGGCCGGCGGCGGCACCGTTACTAAAGTGCTTGCCGATTCCGGCATTCGCGTCACGCTGCTGGAGGCCGGGCCCATGCTCAATCCGGCCAAGGATTTCATGGAGCACATGTGGCCTTATCAGGTGCCGCATCGCGGCTCGGGGGAAGGCGGCGCAAGCTATTTCAACCGCGGCCGTCCGTTCGGCTGGTTCTCCGCGCATGCCGGCGGCTGGGAATTGGAGGGCGAGCCGTACACCAGTTCGGAGGGCAGCAATTTCCAGTGGTTTCGCTCCCGAGTTCTTGGCGGGCGCACGAACCACTATGGCCGCATCTCGCTGCGTTTCGCCGACTACGATTTCAAATCCTATACCCGCGATGGAATTGGCGCCGACTGGCCGATCTCCTACGAAGACCTCGCGCCCTACTACGATAAGGTCGAAGCCTTCATCGGCGTCACGGGGTCGAAGGAAGGAATTCGCAGCGCCCCCGATGGAATCTTCCAGCCTTGCCCGCCACCCCGCGTGCACGAGGTGCTGATTCAGAAGGCCTCGAAGAAGCTCGGCATCCCCTGCATCCCGATGCGGCTCGCGGTGATCACCAAGCCGACCAACGGCCGCCCCGCGTGTCACTACTGCGGGCAGTGCGGGCGTGGCTGCACTACGGCGTCGAATTATTCTTCCAGCCAGGTGCAGATCTTCCCCGCCCTGAAAACGGGCCGCGTGAAGCTCATCAACAATGCGATGGCCCGCGAACTGATAACCGACGACACAGGTAAAGTGACGGCCGTTTCCTACGTGGATAAGATCACCCGCAGCGAACAACAGATTCCCTGCCGCAGTGTCGTATTGGCGGCCAGCGCCTGCGAATCCACGCGGCTCCTGCTGAACTCCCGCTCGCCGCGGCATGCGAACGGTCTGGCGAATTCGTCCGGTCACCTGGGGCGCCACCTCACCGACAGTGTCGGTTTCAGTTTGGGCGGCCATATCCCGGCACTCGAGGGCTTGCAGCGTTACGATTCGGATGGCATGGGAGGCAGTCATTTGTACATGCCATGGTGGCTTTGGGACCGGAAGCTCGATTTTCCACGCGGGTATCACATCGAATTGGGCGGCGGATATGGAATGCCGGGTATCGGAAGTTTCCAGGAAGTCTGCGAAACGCACGAGGGTTATGGCGAGTCCCTGAAGAAAGCCATTTACGACGATTACGGCACACACGCCCGCTTCTCGGGCCGCGGGGAAATGATCCCCAACGAGGATACCTATTGCGATATCGATCCGAATGTTGTCGACAAATGGGGCATTCCGGTGCTGCGCTTTCATTTCCGGTGGAGTGACGCCGAACTCCGCCAGGTGGAACACATGGAACAAACCTTCACCGCTCTTATCGAAACTATGGGCGGCGCCGTTACCGGGCAGCGCCCGCGGGCGGCCGCGGAGAAGATTTCGGCCGGTGGAGAAATCATTCACGAGGTGGGCACCGCGCGGATGGGGGACGATCCGGCCACCTCCGTGCTGAACAAGTATTGCCAGGCGCACGACGTCAGCAATCTATTCGTGGCGGATGCGGCGCCGTTTGTGAGCAATCCGGATAAGAACCCGACCCTGACGATCTGCGCGCTGGCATGGCGCACGGCCGACTACCTCACAGAGGAAATGAGGAAGGGCAATGTCTAATCCGACGCGCCGGGAGATTCTGCGGAAGATCGCAGCGGCGGCTCTGGCCGGTCCTTTGAGCGCCGAAGCCGCACAGCACGTCCATGAGGCAGCCGCTAAAGAAGCGGGAAGCGCCGGCGGTGTCTATAAACCGAAGGCGCTCACTTCGCATGAATTCGACACGCTCAAGGAGCTTTGCGAGCGGATCGTGCCGGGCGCGTCGAAAGGCGGCGCCGCGGAATTCATCGATTTGCTGGCAAGCCAGAATCGGGATCTGGCCGCAATCTATACTGGCGGTCTCGCATGGCTCGATCATGCGATGGAGCGGGAGTTCCATGCCACTTTTCTCGCCGCCAAACCGCAGGAGCAGCATGCCCTCCTCGACAGGATCGCCTACCGCCGCCACGAAACGCCCGACCTCGCGGCCGGCATTCGCTTTTTCGACTGGGCGCGCCGCATGACCGTGGACGCGTACTATACCAGTGCCGCGGGAATCCAGGAACTCGGGTACCTCGGTAACAAAGGTATGCGCGAGTTCCAGGTGCCACAGAGCGCGATTGAGTACGCGCTGAAACGGAGTGGACTCGAATGACGAAACACCTCTGCCTGATACTGCTTGGCGCAGTGTCTTTGATGGCGGCCGAGGAAGGTTTTACGCCGCTCTTCAACGGCAAGGACCTGACCGGTTGGAAGGCCAGCGAGAACACGGCCACATTTTCCATAAAGGACGGCGCCATCGTAGCCCACGGCGCGCGCAGCCACTGTTTCTACGTGGGCGATTTTCACCGTCACAGCTTCAAGGATTTTGAGCTCAAAGTGGATGTGCTCACGCTGCCCAAGGCGAACGGAGGCATCTACATCCAGACCGAATATCAGGAAACGGGCTGGCCGGCGAAAGGCTTCGAGGTCCAGGTGAACAACAGTTATCCCAACGATCCGCGGCTGACGGGGAGCCTCTACGAAGTCGCCGACAACACCGCCGGGGTCGCTAAGGACAACGAGTGGTTTACCGAGGATATCCTCGTCAAGGGCGACAGCGTCACGGTGAAGGTGAACGACAAAATCGTCGCGCAGTGGACCCAGCCCTCCGGCTGGGCGGGCACGAAGACGTTTCCTGCGCGCCGAATAGGTCCGGGCACCATTGCGCTGCAGGCACACGATCCCGGCAGCACGGTGTACTACAAAAACATCCGGATTAAGCCGCTGGACTGAAATCCGCGCAGGTGATACGTTTGTGATGGCCGGTTGCGCCGCCCGGCTCGGGAGGGAATATGACAAGGCGAATCACGGCACTGAGCTTCGCTCTAGTGCTCATCACACTAGCGATCCATGGAGTCCGCGCTGAAAAAGGCAGCGGACAGATCCCCGTACTTCAGGGACGACTTGTGGCGGCAGGAATTCCGGGTGTTTCAGCGGTAGCGCCTGTTGGAACGTTTTTGCCCGGCGGTCCGATTCCTACCAAGTTTCCCGCATATATTCAGCCGGGCCAGGTGCTGGATCCGAAACGCATCCTGGTCGGGAGCACCTCGAATTTTGGAGAGCCTTTGTCGGACCCCAATCAATTGCCGGGCTCCTTCTTGTCCATTGACCCAACCGGTACCACTCTGCTCGTCATCCCGTCCACATTTGCCGCGGGCGGCGGACAGGCATCCACCCTGAACGGCTTTGTGCGGATGTATAGCGCCCAAAATCCGGCCTTCTTGAACTCGATCAATAATCCCGCGGCGCCGACGGCAAACTTCACAGGCGTCAGCAACCCGTTGGGCATGTCGATCAACAATGCGTTCGGGCGGCTATGGCCCGCCAATGCACCATACGGATTGCCCGGCATCGGATCTTCCACGATTCTGGATCCGCCCGGCGAACCGCTGGCAGGAGCGCCAAACCCGACTCTGATCGGTGGCGTATACGCGGGTAGTCTCACCAACCGCCAACCGCAGGTCATTCCGGGCGCTCTGAACACCGGAGCAGTCGGCACCGCATTCCTGGGCCATTCCCCGGATGGGTCGGGAAAGGCAGTCTTCGCGGTGGTATGCGCCGATGGAAGTATCGTTCAGGAACAGACCCTGAAGGGCCTGGATGGCCTGGCGCCGACAGGAACGGTGAATCCTCTGCTCGCAGGACCGTGGAATCAAGGTGGTAATAACGAGAATCATCCCCAGCCGCGGGTAGGGGCGCTGCTGAACTATTCGCCGTCGAGGATCCTCTACGTGAGCGAACCATTCGCAAATTCCATTGCAGTGATCAGTCTTACCGACGACGGCGTCGTGTTCCACGTGGGCAGCGTGAGTCACATCTACTCATCGGCATTGAACGGACCGATCGACCTCGCGCCCGTCATGATTGAGACTTCCGATCCGAACTGGGCTTCCAATACGACACTGGATGTGCAAGCCGACTTCTATGTCGCCAACCGCGGCGACAATACCATTGTTCACATGCGGCAGGATGGCACCGTGGTGGCCCAGCGCGGCATCCAGATGACAGGCGGTCAACCCCTCGGCGCCCTCCAACTCAACGGCATTGCCAGTTCTCCCGATGGAACCAAGATCTGGGTTACGCTGAGCGGCCCCGTTCCCGGCATGGGCCAACTGAAGGGTGCGGTAATGGAACTGCCGGCCTTCTAGCTGGCGCCGGCTGTTCCGCTATTTCTTGAACCCATAATGTCCGGAGTCCGAACCTAGTTGATCCGCCAGCCGCTCCAGAACGTGATATTGGCCGTGAATATCCCAAAACATGCCGGTGTACTTGAGAGCGAACGGAAGGAGGAGATTGGCCGCCAGTCCGACGATTTCGGATTCCAACCCACCCCCGCCGGCGCCGGGCACTGCCGTACCGCGTCTCATCGCGGAACGGCAGATCGGGTCGCGATTGCCATCCCCGTCCCATTTTCCGGCGATGCAGGAAAGCGCCATTTCCGTTAGCAGGCCAGCCTCCAATTCCTTGGCAAGCTTGGCGTCGCGCGATTTCAGAATCCAGCCCTTAGCCGAATCGATGGCCATCCGGGCGCCGGCATTCTCTTCCACCCGCCCGACCCATTCGATACTGCCGGCGATGGCCGTGTTCACGGCAAGCTGTTGGTGAGCGAGATCCGACGCATTGTCTCCGCGCGCCGGGGCCAAGCCGGCATCGTGATACTCGGCCTGTGACCGCAATGGCTGCCCGGGATTCTCCGATTCCGTGTAGAGCAGCCGCGAATTATCGTGATTCATATGGGTGTGGGTGTTGAGCGCGCCCGCGACCGGCGGATAGATTCCCGATTGCACGTGGAGCGGCCACTGATCGGGCTCACCGTGATTCTGCCGGTATTCGAACCATGCCGGCACCCGCGCGGTTCCGGAAGGTTGATCGAAGCTGTTGTGGGTCCAGTCGGAGTGACTGTAGAAATCCTGCACCGCGTGTAGAGACGCTCCCAATGTCACGAGCGTCAGGGTCTTGCGCGTCCGGTCGTCGATGCGCAAATCGTTGTAACTGGCGAGTACTTTCTGCGTGGTTTCGAGCAGGCGGCTGAAAAGGAAATCGAAATCGGAATTGCTCCGGAAATCGCCGTTGAGATTATCGAAGTGAAGAAACAACGCCGCCCCGCGCACCAGGCGGTTATTATCCTGGTGATGGGCCAATGCCTCCACTTCCCGCCCGTTCAAGCCCTTGGATGCATACTCTGAGACCGGCCCGAAGAAATCCGCGGAAAAATTTCCGAGCTGCATGATCTTCCAGGCGTGCTCCGTGAATCCGAACTGCTCTCCCACCTTCTGGCTGCATAGCAAGTGCCAGCGAGTATCGAAGCTGTGGGCTGGAAAAATCAGCAGACAACCGAGCGCAAACCAGGCCGCCAATCGACGCAGCATTCTACTTCTGGCGCTCGTATTTGAAGTCGCCCGCCACGTGACCCTCCACTACGTCGGTCGCGACCCCATGATCGTCGCGAATGAACCGGTATGTCAGTCCCGTGCCTGAGAAGCTGGTTTCCGACTGCGGAACGACCGGCTGCTTCGGCCCTCCGTTCACGGAGACGAAAAGCGCATTGCCGGCGAGACTGACCTCGACGGTGCGGGGACCTCGAAGATATTGACCCTTGTAGACACCCACATATTTCGCCAAGGTCTCGGAAGCAACCTTTACCGCCGATTTCTGAGCGTCGGAGGCCTTACCGACCCAGTGCTGCTGCCCATTGTCGGCGTATTCATTGCAGATCGATTCCATCAGCTCCGTGTCGGCCGCCAACTGCGCGCGCAGCGAGACGGTCCACGGCTTGGAGTAAGCGCCGGAATCCTGGAACGTAACGGCAATCTCCAGGTGGCCGAAATCGGTGCGCCGGAAGCGCTCGGTCACGCGCAATGCGTTGGTATGAGGATAGCCCTCGAGCAACCAGGTCTTGTCGTTGAATCCGGAACTCTCGACCACCAGCGTGTCCCCGTCCCAGTGGCCGACCGAATATCCCATCCAGCTCGGATTGGGATCGGTTTCCAGGGCACGGCCGTCCAAGTGGATCTGGCGGAACGTAAGGTCTTCGTTCAGGATGACCATCATAGCGGGCGTTTGGAGGAACCTTTTCATACCCGTGCCGGTGCTGTAGCCCGGACCTTCGGGCAGACACCGGTAATGCGGATTGTCCTTGCCGAAGTTCTCAGCGCGTTGCTGTAGCAACGCCCGCGCCCAGGGCTGGATGTCGGCGGGCTTCAGGTCCCCCACATTGCGCACCAGGATATTGCCGACCGCGGCATCGGTAATCATGTCCCACAGACCCGTCAGATCGGGCTTACCATCGGCTGTACGGGGCGCGGGAGCGGCGAGGTTCGGTTTGCCATCGGCGGTGCGCGGGATGCCGGGCGTCGGATATTGCACCCACTGCGCCGCCAGCGGCGCTGCGATGGAAGTCAAGAGGACCGTAGTCCGGAAGATCCTCATAGGCCCAAATACCTCCTGGCGGCCACTATACACCTAATGAATGCCGAATTCTCGGGAACAATTCAGGGGCTGGAAACGTAACATTAGCGTGTGGACCCAGGCTTCGGACGCCCCGGTTGCAGCGCCTGAATTCGAGAGCCTGCCGTGGCTTGCTGATAGTAAGTACCCGCTCGACTGGAATGGCCCAATTGACAGGGTTTTCCGTAAGTTTCGCGAAGAGGACAAAGATCGGCCGATCGTCGCTCACTTTGAGCAGATAGCGCGGCGGCATCGAAACCGTGTCGCGGTCGCGGATTCGGATACCTCTCTTACCTTTGCGGAATTGTGGGATGGCGTTTCCGGGCTGGCCGAAATCATCGCAGCCGAAACCGAAGCGGGCGAGTTGATCGGCATCGCACTGCCGGCATGTTCGATGTTCCCCGCCGCTATGCTGGCCTGCCTCGCGGCCGGACGCCCTTTTGTGGTGCTGGATCCTCACTATCCCGGCCGCTGGTTGGAACAGGTGTTGGAGGATGCGCGGCCCGCCTTGATCCTCGCAGAAGAGGATGCCGTTGGAGCCGTCCGGACCGTTGCGCCAGCGGCGCGGGTGATTCCGCTTACGGGTTTGCCGCAACCCGCGCGGAAAGGCTGGCGGCCCGCGGAACTCGGCGTGGACCAACCCGCGTGCGTGGTGTTTACCTCCGGGAGCACCGGCCGGCCGAAGGGCATCGTCAATAGTCAGCGGAACATTCTGCAGCGCGTAGCCCAATCCATAAACGCCGCGCATATCAACTCCGAGGATAAATTTCTGACCCTGGCCTCGCCTTGCACGATCGTTGGCGTGCGAGACACCATCACCGCGTTGCTCGCAGGCGCCAGCGTTCACCTCTTCGATCCGCAACGCGGCAGCGCGCGCGAGATTTTGCAGACGGTCCGCGCAGAGGCGATCACCATCCTGTTCGCGTTTCCGGATCTCCTGCGATCGATTCTCCCGGCTCGCGGGGGATGCGCGGCCCGCTCTCTGCGGCTGG
>PSRJ01000250.1 GCA_003175985.1 Terriglobia bacterium | reverse complement strand
CATCGATCTCGGTATGCTCCAGCATGTGGCCGATGTGCAGCGACCCGGTCACGTTGGGGGGAGGAATGGCGAGAGAGAATACGCGGGCGGCCGACCGGTTGGAAGCGCGGAAGATACCGGAATCGATCCACCATTGCGCCCAGTGCGGCTCGAACCGCTGTGGCTCGTACACCTTCTCGATTTGCATGGGAAACTTCATGATAACAAGGGCCGCCGGATCGAATGCGCAGCCGTTGCGCCGACGATCCTGTGTGGGGCGGGTTGGTAACCCGTCTCACATCTCGAGCTTCCCGCGATAATTAAGGTCTTTGATTCGGAACTCTACTTCACGTTCCGGAAATGACATGCCCGGGAGATAGAGCCGGAAGGAAACCGATTTGTCCGACGCTTCCACGCGGCGCGGAAACACTACGCGTAGCACCGGGTCCTGTTGAGTGGGCGCAAAAAACCCGAGCACCTGATAGCTCCGCGTCCCAACGCGCATCGTGGATTCCTCTTCCATCGTGCGCTGCTGCTCCGGCGTGCCGAATCCCCCGTGCGTCGGATAGGGAACCGCTACCACGAGGTCCTCTTCGCGATGCAGGCGCACATAGTCGCTGTAATCGAAATCGGGCCGGGGCCAGGGCGTGTGGCCGCGGCGCCGCGCTTCGTCCTCAGCCTCCTCAATCGGAAGGGCTGTGGCGAGATAGATCGTTATAGGCACGGGGCCGATCGTCTGCGCCCACGGACTCTCGCTCAACATCTGCTGCACTTCCAGGTCCGACCATTTTTCCGGCGGCCGCGCCTGCCAGAACGGTAAGCCAAGGAAGAAGAGCGCGGCCAAGGCGCGGGCAGGCATACTAACGAATAGTATGGTAGCGGTGCGCCCTGGCCAGCGAGCCGATCTCGATGCGATTCGGGCCATTCAATACGCCAGCCCGGAGGCCGCGCAGTGGGATCCGGAGGAGTATTTCGGCTACCAGGTGTGGGTCGGAGAAACGGCGGAAGCCGTTTGCGGATTTCTGGTGGTACGTACACCTGTGGCTGGTGAGAGTGAGATTCTAAACCTTGCCGTGTCCCCCGAGTGCCGCCGCCAGGGTATCGCGCGGGCGCTGCTCCACAGTTGTCTCGACCAGTTCCAAGGAGCCGTTTATCTCGAAGTCCGCGCTTCCAATCAAGCTGCGCGGAATCTTTACAAGTCTGTAGGATTTCAGGAACTTACAGTACGGACCGGATATTACTCCGACCCCCCCGAAGACGGTATTGTCATGAAGTTTCATTCATGTTAAGGTGGCCAGTAGGCGGTCATGCCGTCATTAACCAATAGTAGAGTCTACTCTCGAGATTACCCACCGAGCCTTGTTTCCGATCCCCCGTCTCGGCGTGGCAACCTCACCAGGAGGAATTGCCTCAATATGGAACGGAACGCACAGGAAGAGTTGAAGGCGCATCTGATGGAAACCAACGAGGAGTTTCGACGGCTCGCGACCCAGCACTCGGAATTTGCCAAAAAGCTGGACGCTCTCGAAGCGCTTCCCCATCTGACCTACGAGGAAGAGTTGGAGGAGACGCGGCTGAAGAAGTTGAAACTCCGTTTGAAAGATCAGATGGAAGCGATCCTGAGCCAGTACCGCTCGCAACAGGTCGCCTGATATCAGGTGCGCGCAATACGGTAATAATCGTAGGCCCGGTCAGCCCTGCTGGCCGGGCCTTTTAATTGGTGGTAGTTTCTCATGGAACCCGAACCCATTCGGATCCCCATTTCCGACGTCTTCGACCTGCACAGCGTACCGCCTCGGGATGTGAAAGAAGTCGTCGCGGAATATCTCCTGGAGGCGCACCGCCTAGGTTTGAGGGCCCTGCGCATCATTCACGGCAGAGGCATCGGAGTGCAGCGGGAAATTGTGCGGTCGGTGCTGGAGCAAACAGATTTCGTGGTCCACTATCGCGACGCCCCAGCCGAGGCAGGCGGCTGGGGCGCCACGATTGTGACGCTACGGTAGCAGCTTCACTGAGCCGCTTTCACTTCCATTGCGTATTCCCGCAAAAGCGTGCCGGGAGCATCGTAGAGACGTACAAAGTAAAGGCCGGGCGGCTGTTGCGGCGCCTCGGCTTCGCCACCCGTACCGATGGTGCCCTGCCAGACTCGTTTGCCGTTCCGATCCACAACTTCCAGGTGATACCCGGGCGACGCGGGTAACCCGACGAGCCCGGGCTTCAGCAACAATGGTCTACCGGCTGGTGCCTCCGCTGCCGTGCTACTGCCGCGCGTGGCTTCCAGGGTAATGCTCGATGGGGAGAATTTCTTTTGCCCGCCGTTCTGGCGTAGAAAAGCTCCAATGGCGATGACCAAAACAAGAGTCGCCAACGCAGCGACGAGCCGCGGAAACCCCCAGCTCCAACGAGGATTCGCCGCCTCGACACGCGTGCGGCGCGCTGCCTGCTGCATCGCGCTTACGTATTGATCGGTGGCAGTTAGCCGCCGTTGGCATGCTTCGCACGTCAGCACGTGCTCTTCAATCAACGCTGCTTCTCTCGCCGACACCCTCCCCAAAGCGTAGTTTTCCAATTGCGATTCGTCCAGATGATCTCCGAGTTCCATGAAACCTTCTTATTATGAACCACTTGCCTGCCGATTATGCTCCCTCCAGATGAAAGAGTGTTGGAGAACGGCGCCCTTTCTCAGAAAAACGGGATCCGGTTAACGCCGGAAGCCGTTTCGCAGAGAAAATCGACGCTTGCCTAGTTCCCCAAAGCGGGCTTTCGCGCGGGATTTAATCAGCCGAAACTGTGTTTCGGTCAGCTTCATTGCGTGGCAGATCTGGTCAGGCGACTGCTCGTCGAGGTAGAACCGGACCAGTACCTCGCGGTCGCGCTTACTGATGCTGTTGAGAATCCGCATTGCCAATTCTTCGTTTTGGTGCTCGATGGCTCCGCGTTCCGGGTCCGGTTTCCTGTCCGAAAGCACGAGTGTGCCTTCCAAATCCGTATGATTCTTCCGCGCTCGAATCGCGTCCTCGATGTGCGCCGCTACCTGGCGCCGGACTACGGTCCGCACATAGCCCATGAGGCGGTCGGGTTCACGCAGGTCCCCCTTGCGAATGGACTGCGCCACGATGAGGAACACGTCGTGGACCTTATCGTCGAGATCGTGCGGGCCCAGTTGCCGGTACAGAAAGAAGCGCACCCCTTTGGAGAAGACCTGATAGAGATCCTCCATACCCGTGGGATCCCCGCGTTGAATTCGGTCGACAACACCGGACCAGGCAACTTCGGATATTTCCGGCGAAGGGTGTTCGGAAGGGGTAGCGGTGTTCATTTCGGCAGTGTTGCCTTTCCTTGGTTGCCCACGGCGAAGTAAGCTCCCCAATATTCGGGCCGCGAGAGCCGCCCGTTGGAGCGAATCATGGTCAGTTGTGCTTCCCGCAGAGCCCGGGCCGCATCCAGGCGGCCGCCGCTGCGCAAGCTGCGGTAGAGGACGCTGAAAAGCGTGCCGTCATCGTCCTGCGTATCCCATAGGGTGCCGATGACCGATTGGGCGCCGGCGGCAAGCCAGGATCGGGTAAGCCCCACTACGCCGGTCCCCGGCAGGGCCGCGCCAGAGGCCGAATGGCAGCCGCTCAAAACAACCACCCCGGTTTGAATCCGCCAGCGAGAAATCTCCGCTGGTGTTAACAGCTCTGTTTCTCCGCGAGGCGAGAAACTGAGTGCGATCAGGCCATAATGCGAGGGGTCGGCCGATTCCAGGAAATGTGCAGCGACATGCACGACGGCAGGCCGATGCTGGAGTTGCTCAGCCAGGGTCTCCCGGGTGGCCTGGTTGCCGCGCAGCAGCACGGCGGGTCCCTGCCACGCACGTGCGCAGGCTTCGACTTCCGTACCACTCCCGACCAGCCGGGGCAAACCCAATTCATCCTGCATTGGTCCCGGGGTGGCTTGCGCGCGAGGGTCGGCGCGGTTGTAGATCGGATCGCCCAGCCCGACGAAGTAGGAAGAGAGTTGCGGCTCAGGATGCGCCGCCGATTCCAGCCAGGAAGCGGCGCCCGGAATCACCTGCACGATATGCCGCTCAGCGACATAAACCGGCTGCGGTCCGAGTGTCTCGATCAGCGCTGAAACAGGCAAGTCGAACAGCGCGTCGTCCAGAGCGAGCAGCCAAGTTCCGGCACGCCGAAAACGTGGGGCGGCCCGTCCGAACAGGGTTTGGTAAACATCTGCGGAAAGGCGGGAAGTATCGGGTCCGCTGTTGCGAATCGCGGCGATAGCATGGCGCACCTTTGTTTGAATATCGCGTTGCGAAGCGAGTTCGTAGACCTCGAGACCCTCACCATCCATCGCCCACAACCAGGAGCGTTCGGGCCCCAGGTGGAAGCTGAGCAGGGCCGTGTCTGAACCCAGTCGCTGCCGGACACGGTTTACCAGGTCATCCGGCAACGCGTGCAGGTCGGGACCGAGTGAGGCTTCCATCCGAACCAGGTCGGCGCGCGTGGCTGCCAGCCCGGCAGTTTCGCCTGTTCTCAAGGCAGCGACTTCGGCGCGCTGCAAGCGGCCCAACAATTCCCAGTAGTCCGCCGGCAGATCAGGTGCGGCGGATCTCTGATCGCTCAGTAGCGCGCGGAGGCTTGCAGCGCGATTCTCTTCATCGGCGGCGAATGTTTCCAGCAATAACGTGGGCGTTCGCGTTTCCAAATAGAGACGATTTCCGGCTTCGACAAACGCGGAGTGCACCCGGTCGAGCATTCCCTCCGTACCCACGCGAATCGCATCATCGGCGGGCGCCGACCAGCGCCAAGCACGCCCCAGTCGCTGCGCGACGCGGAGGTCCTCTAGAGCCTCGCGAAGGCGTCCCTGCGCTAACCGCACGCGCCCCCGCGAATGGTAGATATCCCATGTAGGCAGCAGGCCCTGAGATTGGCCCGCCAGTTCCACGGCGCGGTCAAGAAGCGTCGAAGCGGCCCCAAGGTCGCCCTGAGCTAACCGGAGCCGTCCCAGGCTGCGGTAGTCAATGTCTAACGGCAGATGATGCAATTTGCGGGTGCGAAATGCTTCCACCAGCGCGTCCTCTGCCTCCGGCAAATCGCCAAAGCTGAGCAGCGCGTCTCCCAGGCGGGTCCAGCCGTTGGAATAGAGGCGCAGATCTCCGGCGCGGTCGGCGCCTTCAATACCTTGATAGAACAGCGAAATCGCTTCCCGCTTCCTTCCCTGCCTTCCGCGAACGATGGCCAATTGGATCTGCAGTTGAGGGAGGTATTTCGTTTGTTCGCCGCGAGGCATCGCCCGGATACTCCGTTCGATCCACTGTGCCGCGGCTTCGAATTCCCCCATCTCCGAGTAAAGAGAGGCGATGTTGGCGTCGATTACGGCTCGCGATGCCGTGTCGTTTGCCTGAGTGGCCAACCGCTGGGCTTCGAGAAAAGATCGCACCGCTGCCTGATACTGGTGGAGCGCATACTGACAGCCGCCCCAGTTGCCGAGGGCACGGCTGGCCAAGTCGGGCAAATTGAGCGATTGTGCGATGTGGAAAGCCGATTCGAACACCCGTGCCGCATCTGTATAGCGGCCGTTGCGGAACAACTTCCCACCACTATCGATTTGGCTGCGGAGCGCTTCCTTACTACCCGGCGGCAGCGCAGGGGAGCGCAAGACTGGAGGGCCGCTAACTCGCGGATGCCTCCCGGCGCCGCCCGCGAGTGAAAATACAAACAGGCAACAAGCCAATAGCTTGGCGGGTTTCAAAGCTACTCCCAACAACAAACCGAAAATTAAATTTGGATCTGGTCTTCTTTGAGGATATTCTTTTTTTGTAAAGAATATCCCCAAAGAATAGTACCAGCATTTAGCCAAAAGTTGGCATTCCCCGTTGCGGGGATCGGTAATGGACCGCGCCTGTGGGGAAGCGCGACTAGTAGTTTGGGTACCGCCTTACAGCCACAATCCGTCGATGATTATAATAATCGGCTCGCCCGGCATTCTTAGCTGCGGGATCGCCGGCAGCACCGGCCATCCTTCAAGCTCAAGCTAACAACCGAACAAGAAATTTCTTCGGGTTTTTGGCGGTAAGTCCTTCATTTTAAAAGCCAGACATTTTCAGATTTTGAGGAACCGAAAAGGTTTTTATATAGAACGTCACAGCTCCGGGCCCAACAGAATGGTGGTGCCCCCGTGTGCCGGCCGCGAATAAGTTAACCTGCAAAAGCCGCCGGAATGGCTTGACAGCGGCTTTGGCCCGCCATAGAATACCTACCGATTGATAGGTTCGAAGGGGCGCCGGCCGGATACGCATCTTGTGCCGGCAGGTTCGTTCTGCGAAAGGGGATTCTCGAAAATGAGACGATGCCAACCCGCTCTGTTTGCGGCCGCTTTAGCCTTGCTGCCGGCCTTATCGTGGGCCCAGAGCACGATTTCCGGCGTAGTGAGAGATGCTTCCGGCGCAGTCGTGGCCGATGCCTCGGTGGAGGCTGCGAGCGATGTACTCATCGAAAGAGCGCGCACGGTAACTACGAATTCGGAGGGCCGCTACGCGATTGTCGACCTGCGGCCGGGAACGTACGTAGTCACAGTGACTAAGTCCGGATTCGTCACGGTGAAGCAAACCATTGTGGTGCCCGCAAACGTTACGGTGCCGGTGGATGCGGATCTGAAAGTGGGTGCGGTTGGCGAGACCGTGACAGTGGAGGCGCGGGTTGCCACCGTCGACGTCGAGAATGCCGCGCACCCCGAGACCTTAACACGCGAGGAAATGGATCTGCTCCCGACCGGGAGATATATGCAATCGATCGCTTCTTACGTGCCGGGCGCCCATTTGAACTTACCGGATATCGGCGGATCGCAACAGATCGAACAAAACTACGTTTCGCTTCACGGGAACGGATCGGTACATGACGTCTACATGCTCGACGGGCTGTTGGTCAACACCACGTACGCCGACGGCCAGATTCAGCAGTACATCGACAACGCCGCGATCCAGGAAACGACCTATCAGACCAGCAACGTGACGGCGGACTCCTCCGGCGGCGGCATGTTCACGAACCTCGTTCCGAAAGACGGCGGCAACCAGTTTCATCTGAATTTCTTCGCCGGCGGGAGCGGCGGCAACAGCATCTGGCAGAGCAATAATCTGGACAAAACACTCTCGGCACGGGGCTTGTCGGCGCAGGATAAGACCGTCAAAATCGAAGACTTCGACGGCAGCTTTGGCGGACCGATCAAGACCGACAAGTTATGGTTCATGCTGACCGGCCGCAAGCAGGTTACCTACACGCAGGCGGGAGCTTCCACCTATCCCGATGGCAAGCCGGGTATACAGGATGGAGCAATCTATGCCGGTACCATGCGGCTGACGTATCAAGCCAACGCCAAGAACAAACTGAGCGCCTTCTGGCTGCGCAACTGGAAATTCAAGGCCCACGAGATTATTGACGGCGGGCAGGAGGGTTACATTCCCGCCGACCCCAGCACGGCCGCTACCCAACGCAATAAGTGGCCCATGTATTACATCCTGCAAACCAAGTGGACCAGCACCTTATCGCCCAAGCTGATTACCGATGTTGGGATGTCGATCAGCCACCTCGACTACAACGACCTTTATCAGCAGGGCATCGAGCAGACGCCTTTGACACAGGCGTGGTACGCGCTGACGACTGCCCGCGATCAAGGCACGCTCCGGCGCTACTTTGCAGGAAGGTATCAGCAATACTTTCAGACCAGCCGATCCTTCTTTACCGGCTCGGCAACCTATGTGACAGGTTCGCACCAGATCCGGGTAGGCGTGCAGGACAGCTTCGGACCGGCCCATGCCAGCTATGCCGCTAATGGCGATGGCTACATGGTGTTCACCAGCGGGGTTCCGACCAATTTCACAGCCTACAACACGCCGGTGTACGCATGGCCGCGCCTTGACGCGGACCTTGGTCTGTACGCAATGGATACGTGGCACTTCAAACGGCTGGCCATTACGGCGGGAATCCGCTTCGAATATATGGCGGCTGAGATCGAAGCCGAAAACGCCCCCGGGGGCCGGTTTGTAGGGGCTCGCAGTGTGCCTAAAACGACCTGCGAAACCGCCCCGGGTATGGGGTGCTGGAAGAACTGGACACCCCGTTTAGGCGTTGTGTACGACGTATTTGGCAATCACAAAACCGCGATCAAGGCCGGCTTCGCAAAATTCAATTCGCAATACAGTACGGGCTTCACTAACAATCTCAACCCCATGTCATTGGTGACGCAGTCGGTCGCGTGGAACTTCGTCGATCCCAAAGCCGCTGGTTCGCCATGCGCGCCCACCACGTTCGCGGGAGTCATAGCGCCGAATCCCAATTGCTTCCCGACCGGCTCGTTCTCGGGTGCGGGCGCGCTTCCTGGCGTGGGCGGCGGCACCTTGGGTCCCAGCACCAACCCCGCGTTCGGCAGCGTTTCGGCGGGAACCGGAGTTCATCTCGATCCCAACTGGCACCGCGATTACAATTTTCAATACAACGTGAGCCTCCAGCAGCAACTGGCGAATGGAGTCACGCTGAACGCGAGCTGGTACCGCCGTTCCCAATACCAGCAAACGCTCGTCGTCAACTATGCCGTGCCCTTCTCCGCCTGGACGCCCGTGAGCATCGTCAACCCGCTCGATGGTTCCCCCATTACGGTTTACAACCTGACGAAGGCCGCCCCCAGCCCGAACCTGTGGCAAACCAATGCACCGCAAAGCCTGGTTAAGAACGTCTACACCGGTTTCGAAGCGTCGGTGGTTGCACGGCTGCCGCACGGAATGTTCGGCATTTTCGGCTGGACCATCGATCGCAATCTGGACCGGTCTTGCGCCCAGAGCGCGGGCAGTTTCACGACCATCACAGGCAACAAGCTGAATGACCCGAACACCCTGCGTTACTGCGACATGTTCGGCGAACTTTACCAGGACCTGGGAAGCGTTGCCAGTCCGCCCTGGCAGAACGAATTCAAAGCGCAAGGCTCGATTCCGATTCATTGGGGAATCGTCGGCAGCGCCTCTTTTTATAGCAACCGCTACCAGGGCGGCTTCGCACCAATCGGCGGAACCAGCGGCGTGGTGAACGACGGCTACCTGGCGCGCACCTGGACCATCACGTCCGCCACACGGTATCCGACCAATTGCGTTGGCTGCACGCCCGGAGCGCTCGTCGATCCCGGCCTTCTTCAGGGCGCAGAAACCATCAACCTGGTCGCACCCGGCAAAGTGCTCACGCCGCGGCTCAATCAGCTCGATATCAGCTTCAAGAAGACGTTCCGATTCCGCGAGCGATTCGTGCTCGAACCCGAAGCCCAGATCTTCAACATCCTGAACAGCAACGCGGCGGTCACCGAATCGACGGCGTTAGGAGGCGACACATCGCCATTCCTGCCGAAATCGGCGTGCAACGGTTCGTCTGCCGCCAATTGCGGTTTGGGTGGCGCGGTAACGATGATCACCAACCCACGCCTGCTCAGGCTCGCAGTGCTCTTTCGATTCTGACTCTTCGGCACGTTGATAGTAGTCATGTAACACATGTTACATGACTACTAGTATTTAGGTCCTGAGTCCCAAAAACGGCAAATAACTCTTGATCGTATTTGTCTGCCGTGTGATACTCGCCTCGCTGAGCTCCCGAGCGCGCCATTGCCGTGCAATTCGGTATCTGCTGAAGGACCTCTCCAAGTTCGGGTTTATCGCTTAATTTTTCGAGCTTTGGCAGTAAAGGGAGAAGTGTGTCTTCGGATGAACTCCGCCGGGAGGGATCCCGTAGCGGTGTTCCAAGCCGTTGAATTGAGAGACGATGTCATCACGGGCGCAGGGAGCATTAAGCGTTTTGATCTTGGAGGAAGATCTGGGCTTGGTGATGTGGCTAGGCTCGATTCTGACGGAATCCGGATATCAAGCAATTCCGGCGACCACCGCCGATGAGGCGCTTCGAATTGTGGCTGAATTTGGGTTAAAGCGGGTCGACCTGCTAATCGTAAACCCCGAGTTACCTGACGCGTTCGATCTGGTCAGAAAGCTGCGGGACCGCCAGGGGATTCTCCGAATCCTTCACATTGAAGAATCGATGCGTGACCCCGCCGATCCCGAGAAGCTCAAATCGGATTGGATCGACCGGCTGCGCCTGGCGCTCGATACCTTGAGCACATTAGGGCCAGGCTCCCAATAGTCTCTAAGCGCCGTGATGGCAGACGCGCAGTAGCGCTTCGCCAAGCGCGGTCTGTCTAGAGGTGTCGAGCTTTTTCCCGGCTGCAGTCATATAGAACACGTCGATGGCCTTGTGCGCCTGCGTGTCGATGAGGACCACTTCGATGTTGCACCCGTTGGAAGCGATGGCGGAGGCCAGGTCGTAAAGCAGGCCGGGGCGGTCCTCAGCTACAATTTCCACCAGAGTCGCGGTGCTGCTCGCTTCGGCATCGAACGCAACTTGCGCGGGGATGCGCGCGCTCCGCGCGGGCAGCGTCGGTTTCGGGCGGTTACGGAGCAGCTCTTTGACGTTGATCTTACCCGCAATTACGCGCTCCACCATGGTCCGCAGGCGGTCGACTTCGGTTGGGTTCAATTCCAGCGTGCGCGAAGGGTCGGCAAAGGTGAAGGTGTCCAGAATCAGGCCTCGATGATTCGAGAATGCCTCCGCTTTGAGAATGTTCATTCCGAAGCTGGAGAGAGTTCCCGCAACCGCGGCGAACAACCCCGGCCGGTCGACGGTGGTCACCATTGTCAGTTGATAAGCCGATTCGAGCTTACGCACTTCCACGGCGACATTGCGCTTACGGCTCTTTTCTTCGAGCAGCATGTGCTCATCGATCTCCGAGTCGTTATGCGTTCGGAGATAGCGTGTAGGGAAGCCGCGGAGGAACTCGAGCCGCTCCGGCGGTCCGGAGGGGTCCATCTCGATGCGTTCCGTTTCGAGCTCGCGGTTCAGCTCGTTATAGACCATCAGATAAAGCTGCCAGAGTTGCTCCGCGCGCCAAGGCGTCATGACGTTGGGGTTCACGGCGCTGATATCGGCGTAAGTCAGCAGGGTAAGTGCCTTCAGACGTTCCACGGTCTCCACCTGGTGGGCGACATCGCGCAAGGTTTGCGGGTCGAACAGATCGCGGCCCTGCATCACCGAGGAGAGCTCGAGATGGCGGTGGATCAGGAACTGGGCGATATCGCGATCGGCCCCAGGCATGTGAATGCGGGAGAAGGCTTGGACGGCCAGCCGCAGGGAGGCTTCGACATGATTCTGGCCGGGCGATCCCTTGCCGGCATCGTGAAACAGCAGGGCAAACAACAGGACCGAGGGCTGTTGCATCTCGCGCAGGAGATCGCCATAGGCTTTGAGGGGCAAATCGTCCGCATGCCGCAAGGCCCACAGGTTGTGGATCGCAACCAGCGTATGTTCGTCGACTGTATAGCGGTGGTAGAAATCGCGAACCACCAGGCACTCGATCTGCTCCAGCTCCGGAAACAGGGCGGTGAGAATTCCGGTGTCGTGCATCGCCCGCAGCGCCATAGGCGCATGCGGCAGCGCGAACATGTTATTGAGAGCGCCCCAGATTGGGTGGGACTCGCGGAAATAGGCCTGCAAGTGACCGAGTCGCGCTTCGATCTGCTGCTCGGCTTCCCCTGAGATCCCGATACCGTGCCGGGCCACGAATTCGAACAGCCGTAACACCACTTCCGGTTCGGCATCCAACGCTTGCGGCAAGCGGAAATGCGCGCGCTCGCGGTGCACGCTGAAGTCGGCGTTGGCCAGGCGCGAACGCCAGTCGCGGAACTGGGCAAACAGCGAGCTCGATTGCGCTTCGTTGGCTTCCAGTTGGCGAATCGCCGCGCGGTAGATGGTCCGCGCGTGACGGTAATATTGCCGCATCCAAACAGCGGCATCGCCCATTTGCCACTGTTCGGCCGCGGTATCCTGCGCCTCAAACGAAAGCACGTTGTTATCCCGGCCCGATTGGCAATGCAGATAACAACGCAGACGCGCCAGGAAACGGAACGCTTGCTGCAGTTCCGGCGGGGGATCGGCTACTCCCAGGCGCGTGGCCTCGGTTTCGCGCATCTGGGTCAGCCAGCAAATGAGCTGATAATCGCGCAACCCGCCCGGTGTCTCTTTTACATTCGGTTCCAGGTGGTAAAACGTATTGGCGAACTTCGTGTGACGTTCCCGGGTTAGTTGCGCAAGATTGCGGATCAGGGCGTCGCGGTTGGCGGTGATGAACCGGGGCAGCTTTTCCACCAATTTGGCGTAAAGCGCACGATCGCCTGCGAGAAAGCGCTGATCGAGCAGGCTGACATTCAGCTCGATATTGCGGTCATGCACCTCCGTGCATTCCGCGGGCGTGCGAACAGAATGGCTGACTCGCATGCCCGAATCCCAAAGACGCTGGAGGAAGGCCGAAATGGACTCCTTGCTCGACATGGCGAGCCTTTCGGATTCGAACAGCAACAGCACGTCAACATCAGAGTATGGAAACAGTTGACGCCGTCCATAGCCGCCGACGGCCAGGACGGCAATACCCGCCGGAGCAGCCGGGAATAGCAGGCTGGACGCAGAGTCGTTGACCAACCGGTCCACCTGCATGGTCCGTTCGGCCAGCGCGGTCACCGAATCTCCGGTGGCCAGGAACGCTTGCTGAATCGGAGCCGGACTCACGCTAGAGTGCAGATTCTCCACGATCGTCGTTGCGGATGCGGATGGCCTCGGCTACGTCATAGACGAAGATCTTCCCGTCGCCGATTTTGCCAGTACGCGCCGCGCCCGCCAGCGTCTTGATGACTTCATCGGCACGCGTGGAAGAGACCACCATTTCCAGTTTTACTTTCGGCAGCAGATCGACGTTATACTCCTGGCCGCGGTACACCTCTTTGTGGCCCTTTTGGCGCCCGTGCCCGCGAACTTCGCTGATCGTCATGCCGTCAATTCCAATGCTCTTGAGAGCTTCCTTTACCTCGTCCAGTTTGAACGGCTGGATGATCGCTTCAATCTTCTTCATCTTCTCCTCCTCAGCTACGCAAGCCCCATCCAGCAGTTTACGCTTCTAGGATGTATCCTTCTTCGCCATGAAGGCCGACGTCAAGGCCTTGGATCTCCTGTTCCTTGGAAACGCGCACTCCGATCAGCGCGTCGCAAATCTTGAGAATGATGAGCGTGCCGACAATCGCCAGGCCCCAGGCAATGGCGCAACCGATGGCCTGATTGAGAATCTGCGCAGGGTGGCCATCCACCAGTCCCAGCGGCAGCACACGCCCGGCGCTATCTTTGAAGCCGTCGTTCACCAGATTCGTTGCGAAGACTCCGGTCAGCAGCGCTCCGACAGTCCCGCCGATGCCGTGCACGCCAAAGGCATCCAAGGCGTCGTCATAGCCGAACTTCTGCTTGATTACCGCTACCATCAGAAAGCAGACGATTCCCGCCACAAATCCGATCAAAAGCGCGGGAAAGGGCTGCACAAAACCCGAGGCGGGAGTAATGGCCACCAGCCCGGCAACGCATCCTGATATGCCGCCGAGCATGCTTGGCTTGCCATTGTGGATCCATTCCCCGAGCATCCACCCCAGGGCAGCGGCCGCAGCTCCGAAGTGCGTGGCTACAAATGCGCTCGACGCCAGCCCCGAGGCGTTTAGCGCGCTGCCGGCATTGAAGCCGAACCACCCAACCCACAACAGACACGCTCCGATCACACTGATTACGAGGTTGTGCGGCTTCATCGTGTCACTGGGATAACCGATCCGCTTGCCCATGTATAGCGCGCAAACCAGCGCCGAAACGCCCGACGTGATGTGCACGACGGTGCCGCCGGCGAAATCGAAACAAGGGAATTTCCCGCCCAGCGATGCGCTCAACAACCCGCCCTTTCCCCAGACCATGTGGGCTTGGGGCGAATAGACAAGCAGCGCCCATAACACCATGAACAGCAGCATGGCGCTGAACTTCATCCGCTCCGCGAAGGCTCCCGAAATGAGCGCGGGCGTGATGATGGCGAACATGAGCTGATACACCATGAAGGTCTGCTGCGGGATCGTCGGGGCGTAGTCGGTATTGGGCGCGCTGCCGACATTGTTCAGGAGCGCAAAACGGAAATCGCCAATAAACGGCGCATCCCCCCCGAATGCCAGGCTGTAGCTGACTATCGCCCAGAGCACCGTCACCAGAGCCATGAGGATGAAACTATGCATCATGGTGGACAGGACGTTCTTTCTTCGAACCAGACCTCCGTAAAACAGCGCCAGACCCGGGCCGGTCATCATCAGCACCAGGGCGGCACAGGTTAGCATCCAGGCGTTATCTCCGGCGCTCTGGGCCGACTTCGCCGCCGCCTCTACGGCCGCCAAACGCGACTGAATATCCGGATTAGCTTGTGCCCATACGGTCACAGGCGCGGAAACAAGGGAAAGCAGACAGAGCTTCGTTGTTGGTTTCATCGTGGAACCCTTTTGCAGACAAGGCAATAACTGACGCCTTCATTTTCATACGGCGTTTGCGGGGCGTACCAGCGAAACCTTTCTATCGGAGCAATTGGAATTTTTTATTGACGTGCAAGCACAACTTGGGCGTGGAGAATTTTCGGAACACTGGCCGGTCCGGTACAATGCGGGAAAATGGCGACTGCGCTGGTCAAATCTCCCACCATCGATCCGCGATATGCATGTTTCAAAATGCATATTCGGGAATCGAAGATCCATCGCCGGGGCGTATATGCATTGGAGCGGATTCCGGCGCGGCGCAAGGTGATCGAGTATACCGGCGAGAAAATCAGCCGGCGGGAAACCAAGCGCAGAGGGCAAGGCTCCATTACTTACCTGTTCACGCTGGACAATTACTGGACGATCGACGGAGCATTCGGCGGCAGCGGCGCGGAGATCATCAATCACAGTTGCGAACCAAATCTTTACACCTGGATTCTAAGGGGCCACATTCTTTATATGAGTAAGCGTCTGATCAAACCGGGCGAGGAACTGACGGTGGACTATCGCTTTTCGGACAAGGTCGACGCGGTGCGCTGCCGCTGCGGCACGCCCGGATGCCGCGGCGTGATTAATGTGAAGGAAGAGTAGGCTGCCCAAAATACAAAAAGCCCCGCGAGCCTGTTTGGGCCGGCGGGGCTTGGTCTGGTTAATCCGCGATTACTTCACCGGGGTGGCAGGCTTGGCAGCCGGCACGGCGGTGTTGGATGAACTCTTCTTCACCTTTTGAGTCTTCTTGACATGCTTCTTGGGTTTTTCGGTTGTTGAACTGGCCGGGGCCGGGTTGGCGGCGGGCGCAGCGGGCGTATTGGGCTGCTGAGCGGCAAAGCTCAGCGGCAGGCTGGCTACGGCCAAGCCGATTGCGAGTAAAGTCTTTTTCATGGTCCTTGTTATCTCCTGGCGGGCCATTGCGCCCGCTACAATTCCATGGTGCGGCAGGAGCGCCGGAAACTCGATAGCCTGGGCAGGCTACAAGCCTCGCCCAATTGGGGCCTAGAGCGGTTAATGTTTTTTAGTCTTTTGTGTTAGCTCGTTTCGGGGATACCCGCGCAGCGGGCGCGGCGGGATACTGGAATCGGCTATGCTGCAACGCCAAATCACACACGAGAACATTTTCCGGGTTCTGACGGCAGGCTTTGGTCTGGTAATCATATTCCTTCTGGCGGCGGCCCTGGTGGGGGTGCGGAACATACGCTCGATCCGCGAGAATGCCGCCAACATCGTCCGCGAACAAAGCCTGACGAACCGGCTGATTGGTGAGTTGCAGCACCAGCAGACCAGCCTGAGCGAGGTATTTTCGGTGCTGGCGCGCGATCCGGATTCGGTGGACTACGAACACATCATGGCCCAACTCGCGGAAGCCGACCGCGACATCAATCGCATCTCTGCCGAGGGCACCCAAACAGCCGAGCATAATCTCTGGGCTCGCCTCCAGACCGCCTCTCTGACGTTTTCCGCGGAGGCGCGGCGCCTGCTATCGGACGAGAACGCGCAGACCTATCGCACGATCGAACTTTTCCGCGATCACGAAGCGTTCGTTTCGGTAATTGCGCGATTGATCGCCTCCGAGTACCGGAAGGTAAACCAGGCACAAGGGCAGATCGACCGGCTGTCCGCGAGACTGCTCGAAGTTTCCTTGATTTTCGCGGCCGGCAGCGTGCTGGTAGCGCTGCTGTTTGCCGGGGTAACCGTGCGGATGGCAGCGGGTCTTATTCGGCGCATGGACGCGCAGACGGCCGAACTGGGACGAGTGTCCTGGCACATGCTCGAAGATCAGGAAGCCACCGCGCGTCGCTTCTCGCACGAGTTGCACGATGAACTGGGACAATCGCTCACTGCGATCAAGACCAACCTGACCGCGATCGAATCGAGCGACGCGGAAACCGGCGGCCGCCTTCGCGACTGCCTGCAGCTAGTGGACGAGGCCATCAGCAACGTCCGGCAGATGTCGCAGCTCCTGCGGCCGACGATTCTGGATGATTTCGGTCTGGAGGCGGGTTTGAGATGGCTGGCCGAGGGTTTTTCGGCGCGCACGGGCATCGCGGTCAATGTGGAATCGAACCATCCGGGCCGGCTGCTGGACGAAACCGAAACGCATCTGTTTCGGATCGCCCAGGAGGCGCTGACCAATGTAGCGCGGCACTCCGGGGCGAAACACGTAGATGTGAAGCTGGAATCGCGGGGCGATCAGGTCTTGCTTTCGATCAAGGATGACGGCCGCGGGCTTTCTCCGGCGCCAGGAAACGGGCGGGGCCTAGGCATGATCGGCATGCGCGCGCGGGCACGCAGCGCCGGCGGCGATGTGAGTGTTCGTTCCCGCCCGGGCGAGGGTGTTGTAATTGAGGTGCGGGCGCCCATCGGTCATGAAACGTATTCGCATACTTCTGGCTGACGACCACGCCGTGGTCCGGCAGGGCTTCAAGATGATTCTCGGCGCGCAGCCGGATATGGAGATCGTAGGCGAGGCCGGGAACGGGCGCGAAGCCGTCGAGCTGGCCGAGGAATTGAAGCCGGATGTTGTAGTGATGGACGTCGCCATGCCCGAACTGAACGGGATCGAGGCCACGCGCCGCGTGGCCGGTTCCGTGCCGCATGCACGGGTGATCGCCCTGAGTATGCACAAGGATTCGGTCTACGTTCGGGAGGTGTTGCGCGCAGGCGCCCGCGGTTACCTGTTGAAGGATTCGGGGGCTGGCGATCTGGTATCCGCGGTGCGCGCCGTGGCCCGCGGAGAGGGCTATCTCAGCCCGGCCATTTCCAATGCCGTGCTCGACGACTACCGCCGGCACGTCAGCAACCCGATTGACCTGCTGACCAGCCGCGAGCGCGAAGTGTTGCAGATGCTGGCGGAGGGAAAAACCAACAAGGAGATTGCCGGAATTCTCAATCTCAGCGTTTATACCGTGGACGCGCATCGGGGCCGCATCATGGAAAAGCTGAACCTGCACAGCATTAACGAGCTGGTGCGATTTGCGGTGCGCAATGGCTTGATCGATTAGTCCTCAGCTTAACGTCACCGCCGCCCCGGCCTGCGTGCGATCGGCAACGGCCCGCACTCCCCGGCGACGCGGAATTCCGGTATAGTATCTCCCATGCTCTCCCGGAGAATCGTATTGTTAGCACCGCTTGCGGAGGTCGTCGCCTCGGCAGCTTCCTCTTCCGGAAAAATGATGCTCTCCATCCACCAAAACACGTCGCGGCCCGCGGGTTACCGCAAATCCCTCGAAGGTTGGGCGAAAGCCGGAATCAAGTACGTCGAACTGACCGATGTGCTGCTCGATGAATTTCTGAAAACGGATAACCTGGCGGCGGCCAAACGCGTTGTGACGGATCTTGGGTTGACTCCCGTTTCGTGCGCGGCGGTGCTCCCCGATTTCTGGATCCCCAATCCGAACCGCGCCGCGGCCATGGACACCTGGAGAAAACGTTGCGAGCAGTTTTCTTCATTCGGGCTGACGAAGATCTATTGCCCCGCCGTAACCAGCCGGAAAGTCACGCCTGAGGATTACAAAGGCGCGGTGGATTGCATTCGCGAGGGCGGCGAGGCGGCGAGCCAGTACAAGATGACCGCCATGATCGAGTTTGCGCGCAACTCCACGTTCATCGCAACCCTGACGACATCGCTTAAACTGATCCGCGAAGCGGGGCATCCCAACGTGCACCCGATGCTGGACTGCTATCACTTCTGGTCGGGCCTCAGCAAGTTTGAAGATCTCGATCTGCTGCGTCCCGGCGAACTCGCGCATGTCCACTTTCAGGATGTTCCGGACATGCCTCGCGAACTTCTGGACAATACGACGCGTTTGATTCCGGGCGATGGCATTTCGCCGCTGGTCCGCATTCTGCGGAAACTCTCCGAGAAAGGCTACAGCGGCGCGCTTTCCGTGGAATTGTTCCTGCCTGAGTTTACGCAGGGTGACCCGGCCGAGGTGGCGAAACGGATCCGCGACAAAGCCGAAGGCATCATGCGGCAGGCGAAGGTGATTTGAGAAACGTATGAAGCGAGCGGCTGTTCCATTCGTTTTGTGGGCTTGCGCCGCGGCGTTCGCACAGCGGCCGTCGGATCCGGCGCTAATGATTCCCGAGAACACGGCTGCGCTGGACTACGCGCCTGTTGCCGATCCTTTGACGCTGCCCGCCGGCATGACCATGGGGGCCCCCGCCGCCGTGGCGTTCGATTCCAAGGGGCATCTGTTTGTGCTCAACCGTGGGCCGCAGCCGTTGCTGGAATTCGATGCCAATGGGAAATTCATTCGGGTGGTTGGTCAAGGGTTGACTCTCACACGCGCTCACGGATTTCGAATCGATCGGGAAGATAATTTTTGGGTCACCGACGTCGGCGGCCACACAGTCAACAAGCTGAGCCCGCAGGGCGAGGTTGTGCTCACCATCGGAGCCAAGGGCCAGCCCGGGGAATGGAATGAGGCGGCCGGTTCACACCTCTTGAATGAGCCAAACGATTTGGCGCTGGGACGCAATGGCGATATTTTCGTAGTCCAGGGACATACGTTTGGAAAGGGCGATCCGCGCGTTCTGAAGTTCGATAAGAACGGAAAATTCCTCAAGACCTGGGGAGGGAAGGGAACTGAACCCGGGCAGTTTGTAGTCGCCCACGGGATCGCGGTGGATGCCAAAGGCCTGCTGTGGGTCATGGACCGCGAAAATCAGAGGATTCAGGTGTTCGATCAGGATGGGAAGTTTGTCCGGCAGCTAAAGTACGCCGCCTTGCCGTGCAGCCTGCAAATCGGAGAGCAGGCCATGTACATGGTAAACGGTTTCGGGGGCCAACTCCTGAGATTGGATCTCGACGGCAAAGTACTGGCGGCCACGGGCAGGCTGGGGAAAGGACTCGGCGAATTCGGCGAAGCTCACTTTGTGGCTGTAAGCCCCAAGGGAGAGATTTATGTTGCCGATACGGTGAACAGCGCTCTCCAGAAGTTCGTCAGGCAATAGGCCTGCTTCTTAAACTGAAACGTCGCAACGGGCTGCGAAACGCTGGATGCGTTTCGCAGCCCCTTACTGATTACAGTTTAGTGGCCGTCGAGGCAGCCTTTTTGGCCCTTGCTGTTGGGATAACCGGTTCCGTTGTTATACGCGGCGTTGGACCACTCGCCCTGAAGTTTCCACTGGACACTGTTGCTGAAGGTCACGAGCGGAACGTTAAACGTCCAGGCGCATTTGTCGCCGTTCTCCTGGCCCTGCGAGTCGTACCAGGCTCCCGGATTTGCGGGATCGGAACGCGCTTCGGAGAGTTCGTGGGCGCTCACATTGGCCAATGCCGCCAAGCCCTGCGAGTGCAGTCCCGAGGTGTCCTGCGGGTCGCAGCCGGAATCGCCATCCAATTTGAAGAAGAAGGCGAACTGCACGAGCTGGCCATTGCAAGTGCCGGCGCTATGCCATGCGCAATACCCCGCATTGCCGCGTGGAACATCGGTGTACACCGGATAATAGCCGTTGCCCGATGTATCGGGACTGGTGATCATCTTACAGACTTCCGCCAGAATCGCGCTGGTATTGCCGCCTCCCGTCGCCTGGCTGCTATCCAGCAGATGGCCGGTGTAGGAGGTGAGGGCGCCTACCTGGCCGTTGCTGCCCGTGTACTCATCCGAGGTTTTCGCGTAGTTGGAATTACTGAAACCGGTGTAGAAGGAATCGATCCCAGACATCTTATCGCTGGTGTCGCTGGGCCAACTCGTGCCCCAGAAGATGGCCTTGGTGTTGGCGGTAGGCATGATCTTGCCGCCGTGATACGTCATGTTGGGACTTCTGCGGGCGTCGCCGCGGGCGAACGGATCGAATCCGCGTGCCCATTGAATACCGAGCATCGGAGGATCGGTACTGGGCGTGGCAGGAGCCGTTTGTCCAAAAGCCGAAGCCGTAATGCACAAGGATACGGCGCAAAGCGTTCTTTTCATTCAGTTAATGTCCTTATTCCTATAGGTTTGTCGTCGTTGGCCTGCAGCAGGCCGATCGCTCGATTGTACGACGCTGGACAGAGGCGATTGAACCGCGAGAGGAGTACTAGTAGTACTTAGAACGTTGGGGGTGCGAAAAGCCGATGGAGGCTGCTGCCCTAGCTGGCGTAGGCTGTGGCCGGCGGGAGTGACGGCCGGCACGCGAGTCCGATCACTCGCAGAACCTCTTCGTCGGCCAGCGGCTTGCTCAGAACGTCGTAGCCGCCCAGATTGAGCACTTCCGACCACAGGCGATCATCGGCCTGGGTCGAAATCACAATCAGCAGGGGCGCGTCGGGCATTGCGGCGATCTCATGCAGCATCTCTTTCCAGCCGCCATCCGGTAGCCACGTGTCGCAAACCAGCACGGGCGGGCGATAGCGTCCCGCGAGCCGCAGGGCATCCGTGCAAGTTTCAGCGTTAATCAAACGGTAGCCTGCGGGGTCGAGGATCCGCTGGAGCCGGGGACGATCCTGCCGATCTGCTGAAACCAGTAGAACGGAGCGTGAGAAATGCAGCAAGCTCGTGTAAGGCCTCATCGCTACCAATACTCTTTCCACTCGATTCTGCCGGCGAGCGCTTCGGGACTCTGGCAGTAGCCGATTCCCCCCTGCCGGAAAAGCGCGAACTCGGCGGCGGCGGTTTTGGCTGCCCCAAGACTGCCGCGGCGGCCGCTGTATAGGACTCGTTCTTCCGAACAACCCTGTACGCGAAGAGTCCACTGCTCGGCGTCCAGCTCCACTGAGAATCGGAGGTCATTCCAATTTGCCCGGTAACCTCGCCGGATCTGGAAAAGCGCGACCGGATCGAACGCTTTGTGAACGGGAACGGTGGCTGGCTGGCATTGAGTCATCGGTGTCATAGCGTCTGAGCTGTTGAAAAAAAAATAACGCGAAATGGAGATTTATCCAAAGGGTCTTATGAGGGCGAGCCCGCGGTACCCATAGATGGGGGTAAAAAGAGAGTGCTATTTATCGGCCTGGGGGAGCGGGGTTTACCGGAATCGGAGCAATAGTATGATTTCGAGAGATGTTGCTCGAGTTCTATCGTTTCCTGCCGCCGGATGGCGCCCGGATTGTCCTGGTTCTGTTTCTCTCATTCCTGATGGGTCTGGAACGGGAAGAGCACGGGCAGAAGGGGGAGGGCTACTCGTTTGGCGGGGTCCGCACATTCCCCCTCATCGGGTTGATCGGCTACGTCACGTCTCTGCTCTCCGGAGGACAAATGGCGCCGATCGCGATCGGATTCGCCGTGGTGGGTGGATTCCTGATGCTCTCGTATCACCACAAGATGGAGGAGTCGAAACTGGCCGGTGTGACCACGGAGATGTCCGGCTTGACCACTTTCCTGATCGGCGCACTGGTCCATCGGGATCAGCCCTGGATCGCTACCACCGTTGCTGTCGCGAGCATGCTGTTGCTGGAACTCAAGGCTGTACTGGAAGGGCTGACGCGCCGGATCGCATCCGAGGAGATCCTGACCTTCACCAAGTTTCTCCTGCTCACCGCGGTGATACTGCCGGTCCTGCCCAACATGGATTACGGTCCATTCCAAATTAATCCGTTCAAGGCGTGGCTGGTTGTGGTTGCAGTGAGCGGCATTTCCTACGGCAGTTACGTCATCCAAAAGTTGACCAAGCCCAGAGGCGGCATTCTCCTCTCCGCTCTCTTAGGAGGCGCATATTCATCCACCGTGACGACTGTCGTCCTGGCAAAGCGGTCGGCTGCCGAACACAAACCGCACCTCTTCGCCGGAGCTACCCTGGTGGCTTCGGGCATGATGTACCTCCGGCTGGCGGTGCTGGTGACGATCTTCAATCGAAACCTGATCGTCAGGCTCGGCCCGGTGTTCCTTGGCCTCGCGGCGGCGGGCCTGTTGGTGGGCTGGCTGTGGACCCGTATCCCCGACGCTGATCGCGCCGAAGCCAAACGCCAATATGAACCGAATAACCCCTTGGAGTTCCGTGCCGCGTTCTTCTTTGCAGGGTTGTTTGTGGCTTTGCTCATCGCGACACACCTGGTGGTGATGTACCTGGGAACCGCGGGCGTGTATTCTCTAGCAGCGGTCCTGGGGTTTACGGATGTCGATCCGTTCATCATGGGAATGACGCAATCGGCCGGCGCCGGAACACCGTTGACGGTAGCGGCGGTCGCGATACTGATCGCGGCTGCGAGCAACAACTTGTTAAAGGGCATCTACGCATTCTGGTGGGGCGATCGCGGGAGTGGAATCCAAGGTCTCTGTCTGCTGGCCGGGTTGGCCGCGGCGGGGCTGGCGCCGATCTTGTGGTTGATGCATTAATCAAAAACAAGTAACATCTTCCGTTACTCTTGAAAATTCACGCAGCGTCCCCCCAGCCCGACGGCGTTTCCCGCGTATCCTATTGCAGACCAAATTTTCAATGGAAGGGATTGCGTGAGAATGCATTCAAGAAAGCGACTTGTGGTTCCGGGCGCCGTGGCGCTTGCAGCGGCAATGACCGTGGCCGCCGCCGCGATGTTTCAGACGCAGCGAACTCCCAACGTGGATTCGGCGGGTAACATCCTGAGCGCTGTGGCAGCCCTGGCTTCGAATGACGTGTGGGCGGTGGGGTTCAGCGGGAACAGCACCGGTTTCAATCAAGCGAAGACGCTGACGGAGCACTTTAATGGCACGAGTTGGAGTGTCATGTCCAGCCCCAACCCGAATCCCAACGGCTGCGCGAATCCTAGCTTTGCGCTGACCGCCGTTGCGCCGGCTTCGCATAGCGATGTCTGGGCGGTGGGCTACCGGAACTCGGATCAGACGTGCACCACATTGTTCCAACCGATAATTTTCCACTGGAATGGCAGCGCCTGGAGTGATACGGCAAATCCCCTGCTTTCGCCGGCCGGGAACAACGCGTTGAATGGAGTGGTGTCGCTGGCATCCAATAACGTCTATGCCGTGGGGTATCAGAGTGGGCCGCTCGAAGCGGTCCAGACCCTGGTGGAGCATTGGGACGGAGTGAGCTGGAGCGTAGTACCCAGCCCGAACGCGAACAGCACGGGCAACGTGCTGAACGGGGTTTCCGCGGTCAATCCTTCGGATATCTGGGCGGTGGGAGATCAGGTTGCGCCCAACGTTCCGGTTCTGACTCTCACCGAACACTGGAACGGGTCCGCCTGGTCTGTGGCGCCGAGTCCCAATCCGGTGACCGGCAGCGACCTGGATCAGAATGTGCTCAACGCAGTGGTGAGTTTGGCGCCGAACGATGTGACGGCGGTGGGATTCACGCTGGATTTTAACGCGCAACGGGTCCTGACTCTGATCGAGCATTGGAACGGAACTTCCTGGTCCGTGGTGCCGAGCCCCAACCCGAGCACAGCGTCAGGCGCGCTGAATAAACTGACCAGTGTCGCGGCATTATCGCCCAGCAACATCTACGCCTTTGGCTTCTTTGCCAATAGTTCCACGGGAGGCCAGACGCTGAGCCTCGCGTTGCATTATGACGGAGTGTCTTGGAATACCATTTCCGCGCCCACACCGGCACGCGCACAGCAACTGTTCGGGGCCGCCGCCCTATCTTCGACAAGAGAATTATGGAGTGTGGGCGGTTCGGCAATTCACGGAATCGACTTCGAGACTGGGACTTTGCAATTGCCCAAGACGCTGGCAATTTTCACCGCGACGCCGTAAGGAGAGAGGGCGAACGAGCGATCCGCTCCTCCGACTCTCTGGCCCCAACGGCCGTGGTAGAGTGACGTCAAATGTGGCGCGCGCCCGCAATGAGCGTCGATGGGCTCCGTTGATCTCTACCAATTGGTTGGCGGCCGAAGCGTGTGCCGCCAGCTATCGGAGGCGTTCTACGGCCGTGTGCAGCGGGACCCTGTGCTGCGCCCGTTATTTCCGGGTAAGAGCTTGCGCTGCGCGGTGGAAGCTTTTGCGGCCTTCCTCGCCCAATTCCTGGGCGGGCCAGCGGAGGATGCTCAGGACCGATGGTGGCTGAGCCTTCGCGAATCGCACCTGCGTTTCAAAATCGGACCGCGGGAGAGGGAAGCCTGGATCAGCAATATGGTCGAAGCCCTTGAGGAGGTGCCTATCGAGGAGCCCGCTCGCGCGGCATTGCGCACCTTATTTGAGCGATCGTCAGCCTACGTCGTAAACACCGGCGAGACTCCGGCCGAGACGGCTGCGCCAGAGACCTGGCAAGACGACGGCATCCACCGCGAAATTGCGCAACGCTGGGACGAACAGCGTGCGCTGGACGATCTGGTAGCCGCCATTGGCGATGGGAATGCCCGGCGCGCTATTGAATTAACCCGGAGTCCGACGCTAGAACGACGACTCGCGCGCGATCGGGCGGTGCATTCTCACGTGCTGGCGCTGATGATCGGCAGTGGCGGCGATGCCATGCTGGAATATGCCGAGCGTGAAGTGCGGGCCGATCCTGCGCTGGCGCAGGTCCGTAACAGGTACGGCCGAACTCTGCTTCACGATGCGGCGGCACACGGAAACCTGCGGATAGTCGAACTGCTGCTTCGCCTCGGCGCGGATCCCGATGGGAGCACCTCCGGCGGACACGCTCCGCTGTATTGCTTGGCGAACGAGTGCCGTGCCAGCGGAGGTGGCAACATTGTCCGCGCACTGGTTCGAGCGGGTGCGCATGTGAATGCACGAAGCGGAACCAAACAGTGCACCGCTCTCCACATGGCGGCGCGCCGGGGCAATCTGGAGGTCGCCGAAGCCCTGATGGACTGCGGCGCGGATATTAACGCGCGAGACAAATCCGGGGATACGCCGCTGCAGCGTGCGAAAAACTGCCGCAAGGCTGGCGTTGCTTCGCTGCTGATTGCCCGGGGCCGTTAATTACAGTTTCGTGATCACTCGACCGGCGGTGTGTTGCGCCCCTGCTCCAAATCCAGCACGCGAGACTCAAGCGTCGCCATACGGCTACGAAGCAGCGCTTCGTTTTGCCCCGGCTTCGAGGATTCGCTTGTCGTCATCGGCCATGGTGTTACTTCGATTTTGTCAAAATGTCCCGCAGGATTCGAGGGAATATGTGAAATGGCGGAAGCCAGTGGGAGTCGAACCCACCCGCGACACGAAGTACCGCACAACGGGTTTGAAGCCCGCGCCCAG
>PSRJ01000385.1 GCA_003175985.1 Terriglobia bacterium | reverse complement strand
ACGTAGCCGTTCAGCATGCCGTTTTCATTGCGCAGCATGGAAGGACCCGTAGTGAGCTTGAGGGTCGCGATCTGCGCCAGTGGGATCTGTGCTTTGCCGTCCATGGCCGGCACCAGAGCCCGCTGCAATCGAGGGATATCGCTGCGGTAATCCCGATAATACCGGACGTTAATGGGGTATCGCTCGCGGCCTTCTACGGTGGTGCCGATGTTGTCGCCGCCGATCGCGTTCAGCACGACGGTTTGTGCATCGTCCACGGTAAGGCCATAGCGAGCCAGTTGATCGCGTTTCAGGGCGAAATCGAGGAAGTAGCCTCCGCTGACTCGTTCGGCGAAAACGCTGCGCGTGCCTGCAACTCGCGGCAGCACGCTCTCGATCTCGCGCCCGATGTGCTCGATGGTCGCCAGGTCGGCGCCGTAGATCTTGATTCCCACGGGCGTGCGGATGCCTGTGGTGAGCATGTCGATCCGGTTCTTGATGGGCATGGTCCAGGCGTTTGAAACGCCCGGAATGCGGAGCGCGCTGTCCATCTCCGCTACAAGCTGATCGGTGGAGATGTGGTCGGGTGTGATGCGCTCGGCGAAGCGGCGTGTCCAGTGCGGCCACTGGTCATACCAGGTCGCCACCTTGCGCCATTGTGATTTCGGCTTCAGGAGCACGACGGTTTCCATCATGGAAAGCGGCGCCGGGTCGGTGGAGGTCTCGGCGCGGCCGGCCTTGCCCAGCACGCGCTCCACTTCCGGGAAGGACATGAGAATTCGATCCTGCGTCTGCATCAGCCGCTGCGCTTCCGTCACCGAGATCCCCGGGAGCGTTGTGGGCATGAACAGCAGCGCGCCCTCATCCAACGGGGGCATGAATTCCGAGCCCAGTCTCTGATACGCCGGCACGGTAACCGCAACGAGCGCGATGGCGCAGAACAGAATCGCCCACTTCCAGCGCAGCGTCGCGCGAACCACCGGTTCGTAAAGCCGCATCAGCACGCGGCTGATCGGGTGTTTCTCCTCGGAGTGGATCTTACCCACCAGGATGGCGTTGACGATCGAGCCGGCCCAGCGCGGCCGTATCGGGAACCCCTCCTTGCGAAAGAACAGTAGCCGCAAAGCAGGATCGAGCGTAATGGCCAGCACCGCGGCCACGATCATCGCGAAATTCTTTGTGTACGCCAGCGGCTTGAACAGGCGCCCTTCCTGCGCTTCCAGTGTCAGCACCGGAAGGAAGGAAACGGCGATCACCAGCAGCGCGAAGAAGCTCGGTCCGCCAACTTCCTTAACCGCTTCAACGATCGCCCGCTGATAATCGCCGGCCGACCACGATGACTGCGCCCCTTCGAGCTTTTTGTGCGTTTGCTCCACAACTACGATGGAGGCGTCCACCATGGCGCCGACGGCGATGGCGATGCCGCCGAGAGACATGATGTTGGAGCTCAGCCCCATCAGGCGCATCGGCACAAACGAGATCAGTACGGCCAGCGGAATAGTCAGAATGGGAATGACTGCGCTCGGTATGTGCCACAAGAAGATCAGAATGACCAGCCCGACCACCGCCAGCTCTTCGATCAAGGTGTGTTTCAGGTTGTCAATGGAGGCGAGGATCAGCTCGGAACGGTCATAAGCCGTCACCAGCTCCACACCAGCCGGCAGGCCGGGCTCGATCTCCTTCAGCTTGGCCTTCACGCGTTCGATAACGCGCAGCGCGTTTTCTCCCTGCCGGATAACCACCACCCCGGACACCACTTCGCCGTGCCCGTTGAAATCGGAAACGCCGCGGCGGATATCCGGGCCCAGGGTCACCGTTCCCACGTCCCGCACCAGGATCGGCACGCCGGAAGCACTGGTCGACAGAGTGACATTTTCCAGATCGGCGGTGGAACGCGCGTACCCGCGCCCGCGTACCATGTACTCGCGTCCCGTGAACTCCACCAGCCGTCCGCCGACGTCGTTATTCCCCGCGCGCACCGCAGCAACCACCTTCGAGATCGGCACACCATAAGCCGCCAACCGGTTAGGATCCACGTTGATCTGGTATTGGCGTACGAACCCGCCGAGCGGCGCCACTTCGGCAACGCCCGGCACCGCTTGCAGGTAATATCTCAGGTACCAGTCCTGCAGCGAGCGCAACTCCGCGAGATTGTGGCGGCCGTCATCCAACAGAGCGTACTGGAATACCCAGCCGACTCCCGTGGCATCCGGCCCGAGTTCCGTATTCACACCCTGGGGCAAGCGACCTTGGATTTTGGAAAGATACTCGAGCGTGCGAGAGCGGGCCCAATAAATGTCGGTGCCTTCCTCGAAGATGATGTACACATACGAGTAGCCGAAATCCGAAAATCCACGGACATCCTTCACCTTCGGCGCTCCCAGCATGGCGGTGACGATCGGATAGGTGACTTGGTCCTCCATGATGTCGGGGCTGCGGTCCCAGCGCGAATAGATAATCACCTGTGTGTCGCTCAAATCGGGAATGGCATCGAGCGGAATGCTCTGCAGGGCCTGCCATCCCGCGAGCGCCGCTGCCGCAACGAACAAAAAGACGACGAAGCGATTGCGCGCCGAAAACTCAATGATGCGATGGATCATGGCTCGCTCCGTTAATGGCTGCTTTAAGCTGGCTTTCCGAATCGATCAGGAAGTTGCCTGACGTGACGATCCGCTCGCCCGCCTTTAACCCGCTCACGATTTCAATGCGGTCTCCCTGCTGCTGGCCGATCTGCACGGTGCGCGGTTCGAAGTAGCCGGTGCCCAAATCGACGAAGACCACCTGCTTTTCCCCGGAATTCAGCACCGCCGATTGCGGCACCACCAGCTTGCGTGCCCCGCCGGTCTGCAGTTCCACTTGCCCGTACATATCGGGTTTCAGCAGGTAGTCGGGATTGTCGAACTGGAGCCGCACCTTCAGCGTTCGCGTGTTCGGATCGACTTGCGGCAGGATGTAACTGACCCGGCCGTGGAAAACCCGGCCCGGCAGGTACTCCAGAGTCAGGGCCGCAGGCTGATTGGGGCGGACATTGGCGGCTTCGTATTCGAACACATCCGCAATCACCCACACGGTGGAAAGGTCGGCCACCGTATAAAGCGTCGTTTCCGGAGTCACACGCTGCTTGGGGAAGGCGTTGCGTTCGGTGATGAACCCCGAAATAGGCGCTTCCACGGTCAGATTCTTGATCGTCTGTCCCGTTCGCGCGATCTGCTCGATCTGCGCCTCGTTGATATCCCAGAACTCCAGCCGTTTCCGCGCCGCGCTCACCAGATTTTCCGTGCTCCCCGCCATTTCATGCACGGGGTTATCGTGCATGAGCTGAGCGGCCTTCATGGCAAGCAGGTATTCCTGCTGCGTCGCCACGGCTTCCGGGCTATAAACAGTAACTAGCGGCTCGCCTCGCCTGACGTACTTGCCGGTGAAGTCGGCAAACACCTGGTCGATCCAACCGTCCAGGCGGGAATGCACATGGTCGATCTTGGTTTCGTCGAACGTGACGCGGGCGGCCGCGCGCACGGAGTCGCGCACATTCTCGTACGCCACGGTGCCGTATTCCACGCCAATTAGTTGCTGCTTTTCGGGAGTGATTTCGATTGCGCCGGGTGGCAGAGTGGAACGGCTGCCCTCTTCCTGGCCTTCATAGACAGGGGCGAGCTTCATGCCGCAATCGGGCGCGATCCCCGGCTTGTCGGACTTGTACCACGGGTGCATGGAATCCACCCAATACAGCACTTTCTTTTCAGCGGGTCCCGCAACGCGGGGTTTCGCATACCAGCGGCCATAGCCGTAGCCGCCTGCATAAGCGGCGCCGATCACCAGCACGACCAGAATGCCTTTCATCACTCCACCTCCCTGCCTGTCATCTCGTCCAGCCGCGCCAGCGCGACGTGGAACTGCATGATCTGTTCGTGATACATCAGCTCGTAATCCACTACGCTCATGAAATTGGAAAAGACCGAAAGGAAATCGATCGTGCCGTTTTCGTAACTTGCGAGTGAGGATTCGAGCGCCAATTGCGCCTCGGGAATCACGGACTTCTGATACAGGTCGATCAGCGTCCTGGCGGTTTGGGCAATCGTGTAGTCGGTGCGGATACGCGACTGGAGCGAAACCTCCGCGGCTTCGTAGTTATGCCGCGCTTCGCTCGCCGCGAACGCCTGTCCATTGACTTCGGACCGCTGTTTTCGCCAGAAGTACGCCGGAATTTTGAAGTCCACCCGGAATTGCCACATCGGCGGCATACTTCCCTGGTTGAAATAACCACCGGAAACCGTGTAGTCCGGGTAGTAATCCTTGCGGGCCAGGTTCGAGGCCAGTTCGTTGCGCTCCACCATCTTCTGTTCGCGGGCCAGCTCCGGTGTGTGCAGGCGTGCGCGGGCGAGCATCTCCTCAAGCGGCGTCAGTTCGTCGAGGGCCATTTCCTCGGGAACTTCGATGTGTCCGTCTGCCGGGCGGTTGAGGAGCGCGTTGATCCGGATCTCCTTGGTTGCGCGCTCCTGCTCGTATTGCGTGAGCCTTGCCTGGAAAATCGAGAACTGCGTCTGCGCCTTGAAAATATCCTGTTGTGGCGCGCGCCCCACCGAATAACGGGCCTCGGTGACGCTCAGGATGTTGCGCAGCAGTTCCTGGTAGCGTTTCACATAGGTTATGGCCACATCGGCGTGGTGCAGTTCGTGGTAGGCCTGCTTCAGCCGTGCCACCACGTTGAGCCGCGCGGAACGATACGCTTCGAATTCGGCGCTGGCTTCCTTTTCGGCGATTTCACCGCGCAGCTTCCGTTTACCTGGGAACGGCATCTCCTGAGAGATCATCACGCCGGCATTGCTGGTCGGCTCGCGGCCGATCCCCGCGACGGGCCACGGTCCACCATTCGAGGCGTAACCCAACGAGAGGCTCGGATCGGGCAGACTGCTCGCCGAAGCAGGCCGTTGGCGCGCCGCCTCGTACCTCTTCTGTGCGGCCAGTATCTCGCGACTGTTCCGAAGCGCCTCGTCCACCAGCGACGCCAGAGACTGCGCGTCCGCCGGCAGCGCGGCGGCAATCAATAACCACCTTAGACAGTTCATTTCCTTCCACCACTGAGACAACAATTCTCGGCGTGATCGGGAAGGACTAGATGCGGAGAGGAATTAAATCGGGTGGTGTAACGTCAATTGGAATCGGCGGCGATGTTTCGTTTCGCCAGGCCACGACCGGCGCGATCGGTTCGGCAAATTTCGAGGCTGCGGGCACAGCGTGATCTGCCGCTGGAGCCTTTACGTAGCTCTGTAGATTCTGTAGCTGGCAGCCGGCGGCAGGAGCTTTGGTGTGATGGCAGCACCGGTGCGCCTGGGCAGCCAGCAGCACTTGCGGGCAGGAGAAGCAGTTACCCCAGAACAGCGCCACGATCACCAGGACCGCCATGATCGAATTGGAGATAATCCGCATCGAAACTCTATTATATAACCTAAGCTGAAAAATACAACACCTTCGGTGATATGCTCACGGAAGGCGTGAAGAAATTGAGCTTCCGCAGCGCGGTTTGCTGGTTCGCGGCGGCCGGTGCCGCACTCGGAACGCTGTGCGCCTTCCAGTTGCCGTTCCGCGAATTTCCTGGCGTCGAGTACCGTATCGGCGATATTCCCCTGCCACCCGATTGGGGCGAAAAAACCGAATGGGCATTCGCGCGCCTGATGTATCCGCCATCACGCTATGCCCGCTACGGGGGTTTTCGCTTCGGAGGCGGCCAGTGGACCGAGGGCTTTTCCATCTGGACCCAGGATTACCCCCGCGCCGACCGGCACTTCGTGCAGGCCCTGCGCCGCCTTACGCGGCTCCATGTCCGTTCCGTGGAGCAACCCGTCAACCTGGATGAGGGCGGCGTATTCGACTGGCCGTGGCTCTACGCTGTTCAGACGGGGAGTTGGCAACTGACCGACGCCCAGGCAAAGGAACTGCGCGAATACCTCCTGCGCGGAGGGTTTTTCATGTGTGATGATTTCTGGGGCGATGATGGGTGGGCCGTCTTCGTGGAAAGTATGCAGCGCGTATTTCCCGATCGGCCAATTGTGGAGCTGCAAAATGCGGACCAGATCTTCCACACGGTATACGATTTGAATGATCGCTACCAGGTAGCCAGTGAAGGGTCCGTGGCGCGCGGGCGGACGAACAAGTGCGACGGCTGCAAAGATCACTGGCGCGGAATTTATGACGATCATGGCAGGGTCATGGTAGCCATGACCTTCAACTCCGACGTGGGTGATTCCTGGGAGTGGGCCGATGCGCCCTATTACCCGGAAAAGTATGCGGCGCTAGGAATCCGCATTGGGGTGAACTACGTCATTTACGCCATGACGCATTGACCGATTGGAGGACTTTTCCAATGCTCCGAGGATTTAGAGAGTTTCTGTTTCGCGGCAACGTGGTTGATCTGGCGGTCGCCGTGGTCATCGGCGGCGCGTTCGGCGGGATCGTCACCGCCCTGGTGAAAGATCTGCTGACGCCATTGATTGCGGCGCTGGTCGGCAAACCCGACTTCTCCGCGTTTACCTTCACGGTCAACAACAGCAAGTTTCTATACGGCGATTTCATTAACGCGGTGGTGTCGTTCCTCTTGGTTGCCGCGGCGATCTATTTCTTTGTCGTGGTGCCGATGAACGCCGTGTCGCGCCGCTTCAGCAAACCGGCTGAGCCGGCGGCGCCGCCCGTCAAAGAGTGCCCGGAGTGTCTCAGCCCCATGCCGGCCGCTGCGCGCCGCTGCGCGCATTGCACGGCAGTAGTCGCCTGAATTACCGGTTGGTTCAGCGGGCAGTGACCGGAGCGTGGGAACCGAATTACGAGGTTAAGCGTGGTGAGAGGGGAGGGGTCCGCTCGCCGGGAAGCCGGCGCGCCGAACGAATAGAAGGTAAAGAATGGCACTGCCCGCCTGCATCATCTTCATTCGGTATTCTTATCGGCAGAACCCCTGTAAAACTTGAGACTCATTGGCACGAAATCCGTCCGGCGGCTCCGCGCCACGTGATATCCTGAGTTCCGGATGTTCAGCCGGCAGCGCAAGGCCCGTGTTTTGTTCGGATTGTCGGACATCATACTGACCGCCCTGGCGTTTGAGGCCGCCTACCAGACGCGCTCCCTGTTGCATTTGGAGCACGTTTTTTTCCTTACTGTAGAAAGCAAAACGCTGGTTCTGGGGTGCTCGCTTTTCGCCTGGGTGATGGTCGGGTTGTGGCTGGGAATTTACGAAAAGCTGGATTCCGGACATCCCCGCATCATCCTTCGCGACACGGCCAGCCAGTGCGCCTATGGCGCCCTCTCGTTAATCGTCTTTCAATACGTGCTGCGGCTCGACTTGAGCCGTTTCTTCGTTGTTCTGTTCGCGTCCTATACCTGGGTGGGGCTGCTTCTCTTCCGCCTTACCGCCGGACGTGTGATCGGTGTCATTCGCCGGGAATTCGCGGGACCGCACTATGTCATGGTAGTCGGTACGGGCGAGCGTGCCCGCGGGCTCGCCGAGGCTCTGGAACGCTCCGTCGAATATGGAATCCGCCTGCGGGGGTTTCTCAGCGAGCAGCCCTTGAAGCGCTCCGGCGAGATTCTTTTGTCGGAGGCTTACCCCGTCTACCCGATCGCAGACCTTCCCGCAATCCTCCGCCAGCACGTCATCGACGAGATTATCTTCGCCGTGGGTAGCGAGAGCCTCTCCGAACTTGAAGAGTATTTCCTGCTCTGTGACGAAGAGGGCGTGCGTACGCGAGTCGCGGTCGATTTTTTTCCCCACGTCAACAGCACCGTTTCGCTGGAGAGATTCGGCGCCACACCGCTACTAACGTTTTCGGCGGCGCCTTATGATGAGATTCGCCTTCTGGCGAAGCGCATTCTCGATATTGTTCTGGCCACAGCGGGTCTGATCGTGTTGGCTCCGTTCATGTTGGTGATCGCCGTGGTGATTCGCTCGACGTCGCCCGGCCCGGTCATTTTCCGGCAGGTCCGCTGCGGCCTCAACGGTCGGCGCTTTCTGTTTTACAAGTTTCGCTCCATGTGTGAAAACGCTGAAGAGATGAGAGCCGCGGTGGCGCATCTCAGTACGCGCGAAACTGCGTTCAAGATTCCACGCGATCCCCGCTTAACCCCTGTCGGGCGTTTCCTGCGTAAGTTTTCCATCGATGAATGGCCGCAGTTGTGGAATGTGCTGCGCGGGGACATGTCCCTGGTCGGTCCCCGCCCGGCTGTGCCCTATGAAGTGGAACAGTACAAGCGCTGGCAGCGCCGCCGGCTGCGCATGCGTCCTGGCCTGACCTGTTTATGGGCCGTTTGCGGGCGCGACAACGTGGATTTCGAGACCTGGATGAAAATGGATATGCAGTACATCGATAATTGGTCCCTGGCGCTCGACTGGAAAATTCTGTTGCGCACCATTCCCCGCGTGTTGACCGGCCGGGGAGCGAGTTAGAGAGATTCCCTATGCATTTGATTCCGAAGGACAACGAAGTTGTGTCCGTGCTCCGCGAGACGGGCGCCCTTCGCGTGGGCCATTTCGAGTATTCCAATGGCATGCACGCCAATGAGTACCTCCAGGTTCCGCTGGCCATGCGGTATTACCAATACCAGCGAATGCTCAGCGTCGGCTTGAGCCGTTTGCTGCGGGCTAACCCAGAGATCCGGGCCATCATTCCGCAGCTCTCCATCGTTGCGCCCGCTACCGGGGGACTTCCGGTGGCATATGGAATCTGCGAAGCCCTGCGTGCCAAACAGGTTTATTGGGCAGAACGCGAACACAACGGGGAGCCGCTCCGTTTTCGGCAGTACCTCGAGCAGCACCCTGGCGAGAAGGTGGTTCTGGTGGATGACATTCTGCGCACCGGCAACAAGCTCACCGAGTTGAAAAGTCTACTGGAATCCCGTGGCGCCGAGGTGATGGGTCTGGCTGTCATCATTTACCAGCCCACACCTACGACTTACGATTTCGGCAGTCTCCCGCTGTACTATCTGGCCAAGCTCGACGCCAGCTACTATTTCGATGGTGGCCACTGCGACTTGTGCAAACGGGGCCTGCCCCTGGAGCATGTGTGGATATAAACCGCGCGGTGGGCGCAAATGGGGTACAAGTACCGGCGAAATTGCGGTGACAAGAGCTGTAAATTATTGATGTAAAATAGACTAAATCCACAGAGCGATACTTGCCCAAATCATGTGCATTTCGTGACAAATGGGTTAACTGTGCGATATTTGGGACTTACTCTTAGCAATAATCCACAGCCTTTTCCACAACACCGAGGAAAAGTGGTACGCCCATGAGACTGACTCCGGTTGACTGGACCATCATAGCCGGATATTTCCTGTTCAACCTGGCCATCGGCTTTTACTACAAAGGGCGGGCCGGCAAGAATACCAGCGAGTTTTTCCTTTCCGGCAGGAACGCCCCGTGGTGGCTGGCGGGCACCTCCATGGTAGCTACCACGTTTGCCGCGGATACCCCCTTGGCCGTCACGGGCATGGTTGCGCGCAACGGCATTGCCGGCAACTGGCTCTGGTGGAATTCCGTGGCCAGCGGGATGCTGACAGTCTTCTTTTTTGCGCGATTGTGGCGCCGTTCCAGCGTCATGACCGACGTGGAATTCGCCGAGATCCGTTACCATGGCCGCCCGGCAGCCTTCCTGCGCGGCTTCCGCGCCCTCTATCTCGGGATCCTGATGAACTGCATCATCCTCGGTTGGGTGAACCTGGCCATGGTCAAGATCCTGTCATTGATTCTGGGCGTCAACAAAGATGTGGCGCTCGCAATCGTCGTAGGCATTATCGCGCTGACCTCCTTCATCTCGACGCTCTCGGGACTTTGGGGTGTGCTGGTTACCGACTTGTTCCAGTTCGTGGTCAAGATGACGATGGTGATCGTGCTCGCCGTCGCGGCCGTGCACGCGGTGGGTGGCATCGATGCCATGAAGCATCAGCTGGAAGCCCTCGACCGCGTCAAGGGCCTGGCTACGGGCACCGCCGGTTCGGCCCTGAGCTTTGTTCCCGACCTTAACTCGGCCTGGATGCCGTTCCTCACGTTCGCCGTCTACATCTCGCTCAACTGGTGGGCCACGTGGTATCCCGGTGCCGAACCCGGCGGCGGAGGGTATATCGCGCAGCGGATGTTCTGTGCGAAAGATGAGAAGCACTCGCTGCTGGCAACCCTCTGGTTCAATGTGGCGCATTATGCCGTGCGCCCATGGCCCTGGGTATTAGTGGGTTTGGCCGCCGTGGTTCTTTACCAGCACGATCCGGGCTTCCAGCAGGATCCCGAAACGGGCTATATCCGCGTCATGATCGACTACCTGCCTGCGTGGTTAAGGGGAACGATGGTCGCAGCCTTTGCGGCCGCCTTCATGTCCACTGTCGGAACACAGCTCAATTGGGGAGCCAGCTATCTGATCAACGATTTCTACCGCCGTTTCTTGGTCGATAAGGCTCCCGACCGGCACTACGTGGTGGCCTCACGCATAGCAACCGTAGGGCTCACAATTCTTTCGGCATGGATCACGCGTTACATGGATTCCATCGCCGGAGCGTGGCAGCTATTGATTGTGACCGGCGCCGGCACGGGCACGGTGCTCATTCTGCGCTGGTATTGGTGGCGGATTAATGCCTGGAGCGAGGTTTCCGCGATGGCGGCAGCTTTTGCCGTCTCGGTAACACTGCAAACGGTGTTCGGAATTTCCAGTGCCGACCCGCTTGGATTCGCGCACATCATGCTGATTACCGTGAGCATTACGACAGCAGTCTGGCTCACCGTCACCTTTCTTACGCGGCCCGAGCCGGAGGAACAGTTGCTGAAATTCTATCGCCGGGTCCGGCCTTCCGCGGCTCTCTGGAAACCCATCGCGCGGCTGGCTCCTGACGTGCCCGCAGCCCGGGATCTTGGTCGTAACGTCCTCGATTGGGTTGCCGGTTGCGCCTTGATTTATGGCGCTTTGTTCGGCGCGGGCAAGGTAATCCTGAAAGATTACACTATCGGCGCGGCTTTTCTGGTAGTGGCCGCCGTCGCCGGCATCTACATTTACCGCGACCTCAGCAGGCGCGGATGGAAGAGCGTCGTGGAGTGAGACCGGCCTGAAGTGTTAAATTGAAAAACGGTCATGGGAAAACTGCTGTTTCTAGCGTTTTCCGCCTGCGGATTGCTGGCCGCACAGGGTGGAAACCCCGAAATCCTCGCGCCATATTACCCGACTCCGGAGACGATTGTCGAAAGGATGCTCCAGCTTGGCGGGTTGAAGGCCGGCGAGAAGATGTATGACCTCGGCTCGGGCGATGGCCGGATTGTGATCATGGCGGCGCAAAAGTTCCATGCCGAGGCATACGGTGTGGAACTCAAAAAAGAGCTGGTAAAGATGAGTCTCGATCGCATCCGCAGCCTCGGGCTGGAGAAGACTGCCCATATCGTGCAGGGCGATCTGTTGAAACAAAACTACGGGTCCGCCGACCTGGTGACGGTCTATCTTCTGCCGGTATCCAACGACAAGGTTCAGCTCATGCTGGATAAGCAGTTGAAGAAAAGCGCGCGCGTGGTGGCGCACGACTTCGAATTCAAGAACTGGACTCCCGCAAACATTGAACGAATCGACGACGACGGCGAGGGCCGCAGCCATACGTTGTATCTTTACCGGAAATAGATCGTGCTCATGCCCTCCGCATTTCCCTGGCCAGTCGTTACCGGCTGGTTCCGTGCGCTACTGGCGGCCATCGCATTGGCCCGGCTGTATTTCCAGCCGGTGCAGCAGTCGCCCATTCTGTATGGCGTGCTGGCGTTATATCTTGTTTACGCAATCGCGGTGGCGATTCGCATCGGCTGGCTGAAACGCACCAGCTTCGGTTTGTTGGCGCTGTTCGGCGATACCGTCTACTTCCTGGTGATCGCCAGTTTCGGAGCGGAGCAACTTCCGTGGCTGCTGACATTTTTTTACCTTCATCTGCTGACCGAAGCGGTCGTGTTTTACAGCCGGATCGAGGTATTCGTGGTGGTGGCGGTATGCATTGTGTATTGCGCAGTGCTGCCTTCTCCGTCGATCGCGCCTCTGGAGCGCACGGTCGTCGTGGCTGGCGTAATGGTGTGCGCGGCTGCGATGAAAAAACAGCGGCTGGATATGGCGATTACCGAATTGAGGGCGCAGCTGAAGGAGGCGCGGCAGGCGACCGAGAAGGCGGTGGAGAACGAGCGCCAGCGGATCGCTTCCGATTTCCACGATGGCCCGCTGCAGAGCTTCATCAGCCTGCAGATGCGCCTCGAGATTCTGCGTAAACTGCTGGAACGCGATTTCGCAAGCGGCCTCGACGACCTGAGACAGCTTCAGGCGCTGGCGCAATCGCAGATCCGCGACCTGCGCGCCTTCCTCCACAGCATGCGACCGGTGGATGTCGACGGCGCCAACCTGATGGCTTCGGCGCGGCGCACGGCCGAAAGTTTCCAGAAGGAAAGCGGAATTCCCGTGACATTTCTGGGAACGGAAGCGCCCGTGGGCCTGCCCCAGGAAATGGGCAGCGAAGTGTTGCAAATGTTGCGCGAGGCGTTGCACAACGTGCAGAAGCATGCCGGCGCGACGCGCGTGGCGGTGGCCATGGAGAAGACGGAACGCGGCCTGGAAATCTCGGTGGATGACAATGGCCACGGGTTCAACTTCGCAGGTATGTACTCGCTGGAGGAATTGGAATTGCTGCGGCTTGGCCCGGCGAGCCTGAAGCGGCGGGCGCGCTCGTTGAATGCCGACCTGCTGATCGAATCGCGCCCCGGTCGCGGCGCCGGTTTGAAGTTCCGCGTCCCTCTGCAATGACGCGGGCCGCCAAGGGAGCTCTAGCAGGACGCGGAAAAAGGCGTTGGCAGGCTGAATGCCTGCCCCACCAAGGCTGTCAACCTGTTGATCCTGGATGGTGGCGCAGGCGCTTTCGCCTGCGAATCGGCCCCTCAGAGGCCTTTTTCGGCAGCCTGCTAGCCGCGGCGTTGTTCCTTTGCGGCTGCGGTCGCTATGCGGATTTCACATTGCCTCCATTAAGCAGGGGCGATCCCCGGGCGAGCTATGCCTGGGAGCCTCGCGCGGACCCGGTCATGAGACGCGACACCGCTTGGGATGCGCACGATGCGTTGAACCCCTCGGTTGTGGAGTCGCGTGACATGTTCTACTCCGGCTACGACGGGCAGACGTGGCGCACCCTGCACGCGGAATCGGCCGACGGCATCCACTGGCTCAAACGCGGCGTCGTGCTGGCGCCCGATCCGAAGACCTGGGAAGGGTCGTATATTGCCGCGAACGGATCGGCGCTGCGCGTTCAGGGAGAGGTTTGGTATTGGTACGTGGGCGGTCCGCGGGAACAGCCGCAGATCGGCCTGGCGCGTGGCTGGAAAAAGGAGCCGATGCCGGTCCTTGGACCGGGGCCGCGCGGCGCGTGGGATGAACGTGGAGTGGCCGACCCGTACGTGATCCGCGTGGAGCCCTATTTCTACCTTTCTTACCTGGGGCAGGATCGCGCGGCGCGCCAGCGGCTTGGCATTGCGCGGTCGCGAGACGGAATTAGGTGGGAAAAGTTGCGCGCCAACCCGATCCTGGAATTGGGCGATACCGGTTCGTTCGACGAAAACGGCCTCGGAGAGCCAGCCGTCTGGAGCGCCCGCGGATTCTACTGGATGCTCTACACGGGACGTGATGCGCAGGAGAATCGGCGGCTGGGACTGGCGCGATCCGCCGACGGGGCCCACTGGCAAAAGCTTCCTGCCGTGTTCGCCGGCCACGAATCGTGGAACTCCAAGGTGATCTGCGACCCCACCGTGGAAGATGGCGCACGTGTCTGGTTCGGCGGCGGCGATGTGGCGCGCCCCGACGAGAATATTCACGGCCAGATCGGATTTGCAAGCCTCACGCCGGTTGTAGAATAGATTGCGTGCTGCTGGATCGCAGAGTGGTGTTGAAAGGGATAGCCGCCAGTCTTGCGGCACGGATCGTCCGGACACAGGAGGCCAAACCCATGGCCGTGAAAGCACTGGTGTTCGATACCTTCGGCACCGTCGTAGATTGGCGCGGATCGATTATCGAAGAGGGCAGGGTCTGGGGTAAAGAGAAGGGGATTCAGGTGGATTGGGCGCGGTTCGCGGACCGCTGGCGCGCCGGATACGCACCTGCCATGGAGAAAGTCCGGAAAGGCGAACTGCCCTGGACCAAACTCGATGACCTGCACCGCATGCTACTGGAAGACCTGCTGAAAGAATTTCACATCGAAGGTCTGTCAGAAGCCGAAAAAGACCACTGGAACCGCGTTTGGCACCGTCTGAAGCCCTGGCCGGATTCTGTGGCCGGCCTGACCCGCCTCAAAAAGAAGTACGTCATCGCACCCCTGTCCAATGGCAATGTAGCCTTGCTCAACAACATGGCGAAGCATGCGGGTTTGCCGTGGGACCTGATCCTCTCGGCCGAGTTGGCGCACCACTATAAGCCCGATCGCGAAGCATACCTCACCGCTGTCGATCTCTTGGGGCTGAAGCCCGAAGAGACAATGATGTGCGCCGCGCATTCGGGAGACCTGCGTGCTGCGCACGGCTTCGGGCTGCGCACCGGATTCATTCACCGCCCCAACGAGTACGGGCCCACTCGGCAGGCGGACAAGGCCAGTAAAGGCGAATTCGATGCAGTAGCCGGGGACATGATCGAACTGGCTTCTCTGCTCGGGGCCTGAGATCGGTGAATATCGGGATCACCTGCTATCCCACCTACGGCGGGAGCGGAATTGTCGCCACCGAACTCGGCCTCGAGCTCGCTACGCGCGGCCACGAGGTTCACTTTGTTACTTATGCCAATCCGATACGCCTCGATCCGGACATTCCGCGCATCCATTATCACGAGGTTGAGGTCTCGAACTACCCGCTGTTTCAATACCCACCGTATTGCCTGGCCCTTGCCTCGCGCATGGCCGAAGTAGCGGAGGCGTACGAACTCGACGTGCTACACGTTCACTACGCGATCCCGCATTCCGTGGCCGCCATGCTCGCGCAACAGATGGTCGCCCCCAGGCGGCGCCTGCCGTTCATCACCACGCTGCATGGAACCGACGCCACGCTGGTCGGCACGGATCGCTCGTTCTATCCGATCACAAAATTCTCGATCGAGAAATCCAACGGCATTACCTGCGTGAGCGATTATCTGCGGCGGCAGACGGAAGAGGTGTTTGGAGTCCCAAATGAAATCCGGGTTATCAAGAACTTCGTCAATTGCGAGTTGTACCATCCCGACAACGAAAAGAAGGGCGCGGCGCACTACGCGCCAGCGGGTGAGAAGCTCCTGATTCATCTTTCCAACTTCCGGCCGGTAAAGCGCGTGCAGGATTGCGTGCGCATTCTGGCGGAGGTTCGCAAGAGCGTTCCGGCGCACTTGTTAATGGTGGGCGACGGGCCGGAGCGCGGGCCCGCCGAGTACCTGGCCCGCCAGTTGAAGGTGGAGCGCCACGTCTCCTTTCTCGGCAAACAGAACCACGTGGAGCGCATCATTCCGCTGGCTCACGTGCTGTTGATGCCCAGCGACCTGGAGGCTTTCGGCCTGGTGTCGCTCGAAGCCATGGCATGTGGTGTAGTGCCCGTAGCTACTCGGGTAGGCGGCGTGCCCGAGCTGATCACCGACGGCGAGGACGGCTTTCTCGAAAAGGTGGGCGATATAGAAGGACAAGCCGCGCGGGTAGTCGCACTGCTGACCGATGACGAGCTGCACTACCGCATGGCGAAAACCGGCCGATGGAACGCAGCCGAACGCTGTTGTCCCGATAAGATCATTCCCAAGTACGAGCAGTATTACAGGGACGTGGTGAACAGCTAGCCTTGGGATATGACCGGCAGCTTCGCAGCCTCCCAGGCGGCGAGCCCTCCGGCTAGCTCGATCAAATTCGTGATTCCATATTGATGCAGAATGCTGACGGCGATCGAGGAGCGGTAGCCGCCCGCGCAATGGACGGCAATGCGCCGATTGCGCGGAACTTCCGCGAGCCGCTCCTGCAAATGGTTGAGCGGTATGTTCACACTGTCTTCGACATGCTTGGCCGCCCATTCGCGCGGATTTCGGATATCGAGGATCAGCGGGGGATCCGCGTCCGCCAACTCCTCGGCCAGCATCGGAGCGCTCACCTGCTCGGTCGGCCAGACTAGGTCCTGCCGGTCTGCCAGCGCTGCCATTCCTCCCCCCAGGTATCCTTTCACGTGATCGAATCCGATACGGCCCAGCCGTAAGGCCGCTTCCTGCTCCCGTCCGGGCTCGGCGATGATGACGATCGGCCTGGCGCGATCGAACATCGTGCCCGCCCACGTGGCGTACTGTCCGCCGAGCCCGATGTTGATGCTACCGGCCAGGTGACCCTTCGCATACTCGGCGGGATCACGGACATCGAGCACCTGCTCGCCTGCGTCTCCCATTCGCAGGACCTCGTCGAGATCGATCGGATGGAGCACCTGCTCGAGGTTCTTCTCCAGCGTGGAATGCTCACGCGTATTCAGGATGGCGTCGTAAGTGAAATACGGCGGAGCATCGGGCTGGTCGGCCGTGACGAGGCGAATGAATTCCTCCTTCGACATGGGTCGCAGGGCGTAGTTCAAGCGACGCTGATCGCCGAGCGTAGAGACCGTGTCGGAGGAAAGCTGTTTACCGCACAGCGATCCGGCGCCATGAGCGGGGTAAACCAGTGTCTCGTCGGGAAGGGCGAGCAGTTTGTCGCGCAGCGATTCGTAGAGGAGCCCTCCAAGGTCGTTGGCGCTCCAGCCGAGCGAGGCTCGCAGATCCGGGCGCCCGACATCGCCGATGAACAGAGTGTCTCCCGTCAGGACAGCGTGAGGCTTTGTGGCATCCTGGCGCAAATCGAAGACGAGCAGCGAAATGGACTCAATGGTATGGCCCGGGGTCTCGAGCACCTGCAGGCGCAGTCCCGGAAACTCCAGCGTATCGCCGTCCTTCATCGCCACGAAAGCGTATTCCGCCTGCGCTTGGGAGCCGAGATGGATCTTGGCGCCGCAACGGTCGCGCAGTTCCAGGTGGCCTGCCAGAAAGTCCGCATGGAAATGGGTGAGGAAGACGTGGCGAATCTCCAGGCCATAGTGTGCGGCATCGGTCAGGTACCGCTCGATGTCGCGCTGCGGATCGACAATTACGGCGGTCGAAGCAGCTTCGTCACCAACCAGATAGGAGGCATGGGCGAGACAACCCAGGTAATATTGCTTCAGGATCATGAGGAGATGCCGGCGCTGCCGGCGCAGCGTTCATTCTATCAACTCGAGGGGCGCAGCTCTTCGAGGCGCTCTTCCAGGAATCCCAGAATCTCGGCTGGTGTGGTCTGGCCATCCAACGGCAACAACAGCACGCCTGCAGGTGTGAACTGCGCGCCCTTGGTATGGCTCACGATGCCCATCAGGCGTGCCGGATCCACACGCGTCTTGGAATGAAATTTGACGTTCAGGACGCTATGCCGGCGGTCGACTGCTTCAATGCCGATCTGCTCCGCGGTGGTCTTCAGAGCGGAGTATTGAATCAGGTTGCGCACCGCTTCCGGCACCCTGCCATAGCGGTCTTCGAGTTCCTTTTCGGCGCGTTCGCGGGCGGCGGCATCGGCAGCGTTGGCAATCTGCCGGTAGGCGCGGAGGCGCTGGTTTTCATCGGAGATGTAGTCGGATGGAATGCGGATATCGAGACCGAGATTGAGCGCCGAGTGGATCTCCGGCACGACCTCTTCGCCCTTGAGTTCACGCACGGTCTCATCGAGCAAGCGCACGTAGGTATCGAAACCCACCGTGTTGATGTGGCCGTGCTGCTCGCCCCCCAGCAGGTTGCCCGCTCCGCGTAGTTCGAGATCGAGCGCGGCGATCTTAAATCCGGCGCCCAGATCGCTGAATTCCTTTAATGCCGCCAGCCGCTTCCGGGCAATTTCGGTAAGCTCGGTGTCCGGGGGCACCAGCAGATAGGCGTAGGCGCGCCTGTTCGAGCGGCCCACACGGCCGCGCAACTGATACAACTCCGACAACCCGTAGCGCTCGGCGTTCTCCACCACCATGGTGTTGGCCAGTGGAATGTCCAGACCATTCTCAATGATGGTGGTGCACACCAGGATGTCGAATTCGTGGCGCATGAACTGGAGCATGGTCTTCTCCAGCTCGGTTTCCCCCATTTGTCCATGGCCTACCCCGATGCGTGCCTGCGGAACAAGTTCCTGAATCAGGGCTGCTCGCTGCCAGATGGAATCCACGCGGTTGTGGAGAAAATAGACCTGGCCGCCGCGTCCCAGTTCGAGCTCGATCGCCGAGCGAATCAGCTCAGGTTGAAACGGCGCCACCACGGTGTGGATGGCGAGGCGATCCTTCGGAGGAGTCTCGATTACGGACATATCACGCATGCCCAGCAGCGACATGTGGAGGGTCCGTGGAATCGGTGTGGCGCTCATCGCGATCACGTCGACGCTCTTACGAAGCTGCTTGAGCCGCTCCTTGTGTTTCACTCCGAAGCGCTGCTCCTCATCGACAATAACCAGCCCCAGATCGCGGAACTCGACGTCCTGCGAAAGCAGGCGGTGTGTGCCGATGGCGAGATCGATTTTGCCTTCGCCGAGATCGGCGAGCGCCGCTTTGATTTCCTTCGGCGAACGGAACCGGCTGAACATTTCCACGCGTATGGGAAAAGGCTGGAAGCGCCGTTTAAACGTTTCGAAATGCTGGAAGGCCAGCACGGTGGTGGGCGCGAGCACCGCCACTTGCTTGCCGTCTCCCATGGCTTTGAAGGCGGCGCGCATCACCACCTCCGTTTTGCCGTACCCCACGTCGCCGCACAAGAGCCGGTCCATGGGCTCCTGGTTCTCCATATCGCGCTTGATTTCTTTGATCGCGGAAAGCTGGTCGCGCGTCTCCGTGAACTCAAAGGCATCTTCAAACTCGCGCTGCCAATTGCTATCCGGAGAGAAGGAGAACCCTTCGGCCATTTTGCGCTCGGCGTAGAGCTTCAGCAGCTCATCGGCCATATCGCGCATTTTCGTTTTGACCTTGTTCTTGGTCCGGGTCCACGTGGCGCCGCCCATGCGGTCGAGCACGGGCCGGGCCTCTCCCGCGCCGCGGAAGCGTTCCACCAGGTCCATGCGTGCGAGCGGGACATAGAGTTTGGCGCCGGCGGCGTATTCGAGCAGCATATAGTCGCCCCTGGCTTCACCCTGGGCGATTTCGCGGAGACCGAGATATTGAGCAACGCCGTGTTCGGCGTGGACTACGTAATCGCCGGGCTTAAGATCGATGAGGTCGGCCGAGAATGCAGCCAGCGCCGTTTTCGCGGCAGGCGCGCGGGCCACCAGCTCGGGAGTTTCAAACAGGTCCTCGGATCCGAAAACCACGAGCCCCGCATCCTGAAATGCGGCCCCATGCCGGATGACGCCCTTGATGAGGTAAATACTGGCCACGGCCCCAGCCATGTAGGCGCGTTCCGCGAGGTATGCGGGAGTCCCATCGCTCTGGTTGAGGCCGAGCTGGTACGCGATGCCGTACTCGTTCAGGATATCGGCCACGCGTTCCACCTCACCGGTGGATGAGGCAAAGAACGCGACGCGGTGGCCCGATTCGACCAGGTTGCGGGCCTCTGCGATGGCAACCTGCATGTTGCCGTGAAAGGTGAGAGACGGCCGCGTCGGGATATGCAGTCCTGCATCTTCGTTCCAGCCGATTTCCAGTTCCTTGATTTCGAGTTGCGCGGCCCCGGCCGCCTGCTGCTGCAATTGTTCCCACGGAAAGAAGATTCGTCCGGGATCGTAGGCCGGAGATCGCTCGATCTGATCCAACCGCTTCCAGAATCGTTCCGCGGCGCCATGGACCTGCTCCGGCTCGTCCCAGACAATGATCGGGTTCTCCAAAAGCGAAAACACGGAAGTCTCGCGCGGGCGCACCATCCCGGTGAGCAGCTCCCATCCGGGAAAGGGTTCGCCTGGCGGCCCGGGCGCTTCGCGCAGCTCATTCAGCTCGCCGAGAAGTTTGCGCGATTTTTGATACTCCGTCAGCGGCAGCAACGTAGTCTCTTCGATCTTGAGTACGGATCTCTGCGATTCGACTTCGAACCGCCGGATCGAGTCCACCAGATCGCCGAACATGTCGATGCGGACGGGCTTCGGGGCTTCCGGGGAGTACACATCGAGAATTCCGCCCCGCACCGAGTATTCGCCCACCATTTCGACCGGTTCGCGGCGCTCGTACCCGATGCTTTCCAGATGCGCCACTACGTCCTCGAGCGGCAATTCATCGCCGGCGCGGAGCTTGAGCGCCAGTTGCCTGTAATAGTCAGCCGGCGCGATCCGCAGCAAAGCGGATGCCACAGGCAGGACCGTAATGGGGACTCGTTGGGTGGCGAGGCGCCAAAGCCCGATGGCGCGTTCTTCGAGGATTTCCGCGTGCGGCGAGAGATTCTGCAGCGGCAGCACATCGAGCGCAGGCAGGAGTTGGGGACCGTTGCGATCGTCGGGGGCGATCAGAGCGAAGAAGGTCTGGATCGTTTCCGAGAGTGTTTCCGCCTGCTTGTTTCCGTCCACCACCACGAACAAAGGCCGGCCCGTGTGCCGCCACAGAAGCACGGAGTAGAGCGCCTTGGCAGTGGTGGTGAGGCCGGAAAGTGAAACGCTGCCGCCCGCTGCAGTGCGGCGCACCGCCTCCTGAAAGCCGGGGTGCTTGGCGAGGTCCAGGAATAAGTCGCGAACGGCAGGGTGAATCAAGGCTGGTGATTGAGAATTCTTTCGATGATACCGGTGGTGGAATATCCCGGCTCTAAGGCGAGCGCCGACACGGTTCCGCCGGCGGCTTCGACCTCCTCACGCCCGGCGATGAAATGCGACCAATCGGCGCCCTTCACCAGGACATCCGGCAAAAGCCCGGCGATGAGCTCGCGAGGCGTATCTTCATCAAAGAACACAATGGCATCCACGGCCTCGAGCGCCAACAACAATTCGGCGCGTTCCTGCTCGCAGATCAGCGGCCGGTGAGCCCCCTTTGCGCGGCGCACACCCGCATCCGTATTCAAACCGACGACAAGAATATCGCCCCGGGACCGGGCCTGTTCGAGCAGCCGGATGTGGCCGGGGTGCAGCAGATCATAGCAACCGTTCGTGAAGACGACGGTCTTACCCGCCCGCTTCCATTTGGTTCTTGCCGTGAAGAGCTCTTCGCGGCTGTACAGTCGCGCCACCGATTTCAGTGTAACAGCGGGTCTAAGGGATCGGGATGAAGTCCGAAGCAGCGCCTTACGGCCACAAACGCTCGTTAGGAGCTAACGTGGCCGTCTGCGAGATCTGACGTGGCGGCGCGCGGCCAGCCCCGTGGCATCCAGTGCCCGCGTTAGGAGCTTACCCTCGATGAATTTGTAGCGCGAAGGTGCTCCGGGCGTGTCGGGTTGTCCAAATCGGTTCCGACGCAACGCCTCATCCGAGATGGCTTGGGGGACGATGGCCGTCGATGAATACACTTCGGAGCCTGATACCAGTTCGTGATGATCGAACGGAATCACGTCGGGCTTTCCGAGCAACTTCATTCTGACCGACTGACCATAGATGTTCTTGTAACGTGTCCTACGGCAGTATTCGTGCGCCTCTTCTTCGGCCTGCTTTATTGCCGCATCGATGTTCGCAGCCCTGATCAGGACGACCCTATCTTCCAAGAGGGTTGAGGCCGAGTCGAAGTATTGGTCAACAGCCTTCGGCTTGCCAGTCGCCACAAGGCGTACCAGTGTCCGAGCGCTATACCAGGACATTTCTCTGCGGGACACAACCCCAGGATACATGGCTGGCCAGTGTCGTTAAGCCGCGGAAAACGGGCTGCTGCGAGTCTTTATTCGGCAATAGCTGCCGTCGACAAAGATGGGAATCACGTCTGCGCGGCCGTTACTCCCATCGGGAGCTTGCTCCGCGCAGCACAAGTCTCCGCCAAGTGTCCGCCCCGCCGCCAGTTGGTAACCTCAACTTCCAGTGTGGTTCGCGTTCCAGGGAGTAAGGAAAACAATAGGGCAAGTCCTCCGTGCTCAGCACTAGTTCATGCGTGAAATTCAGGCGTGTCTCGCGCCTTTCGGCATCAATTTGCACCGATTGCAAGCGTCGCCCGATGAGGAACCGCTTCAACCGTTGCTCCCGACGCGGCCAGCGAGTATCCGAGTTGACGATTCGAGTGCCCGCACTCGATAACTCCCAGCCCGACCAAGTGTCAGCGTTCATTACTTCAAATTCACCCCATGGTTCACCTGTGGAGCCATCTCTCCGCAGGTATCCTGCTGGCCGAAGCGAGCCGAATTGGAGGAAAATCCGCGCAGCGTAACCTTCCCATAGGTGCGTCAATCGTAGTCCCACGATTGGTCCATACCAGTAGCGAAACATCTCAGATAGACGATTCTATCGTGATGTGCTGCCAATCGATTACTGCCATTCCGAACTGGTTCTGTCCCGAAAGCACATCTGAAGCGCCCATCGCATCGAATCTCGCCGAACCTTAAAGCCGTGCCGCAGCCGGGCATCGAAAATCATTACTTGCCACATCCCGCTCATCGACGTGGGAGACGCTCATCTTCATCTCCGTGGAGTAGGCGGTCCAACTCTTCGGGTTTGAGCTGCCTCAGGTAGGCTTCGACTTCAGGATCGTAACCACGATCGTTAGGTTCGACGCCCTTCTGTGCACGGCGACCGTACAAGCGCAGGAACGTGCCTAATTGCCGCTCCATCCACTTATGCGTCTTATTGGACATGTCCTGTTCCATGGTCGCTGATCTGAATCCAGGCGGTCAACCTTATGACGCCTGGGACCAGTTCAGTCCAGAGGCGACGATTGCCCAATACAGGCGAGACGCGAACGGGCAGCGGATCCTTACCCGTACTGGGCTGCGAAATGAGATTAAGAAAGGTTACCCGAGCTCTTAGAAGGCCCACAGCTTTGCCTCTCGCCTAGCCCCTCCTCCCCATCCAACTTCGGCATCATCCAAATATGCACCGGGTGTATACTAAGCGGCACCCTATGAAGATACGGGCTGCCACTCTGGCCCTTCCGGCACCCGGCTCGACCGCAGGGGCAGGCTAGCGGGTGGCATGAGTACATCAATCGGATCGGCTAAACAGCCGGCGCAACTCGGTCTTGGCCTGCGTAAGAATACGCTTCTGCTTGGCTGAGAGACCACGCCCCGCGCGATTGATGTAGAAATTCAACATCGACATCGCGGATTGAAACGGTGACGATTTTCGCCGACGGCTTGCCTCCGCGGATCGCTTCAGTGACCGTGCGATCTTGCCGGGATCGGCCAAAGTAAACACTTCCGGTTCCAGGTCGAGAGCATTGCTGCTCTGCGTCACCCGATGCGACCATCGATGTCCGGGACTATGCTTGGGAGTTTCGCGTGCCATGGCTGGGACCAAAATTCTAACGGTTCGTCTATGCCTTTTCTGAACAATCGAAGCGCCAGTGTCCGTTAAGTGCCCGAATCAGCGATTCGCTGGCCGAGCACAACTAAGGATCGCGTTATTTCGGAACTCTCCGTGCGGCACACTTCTTGGGCAGGCTATTCTGCGCGAAGAAAAAAGACGGCCTGCGCGCCGAAGCCGCTGGCAACGAATGGAGTTGGCAAATGATTCGCAAACTGAAATCGGGTGAGTACCGCCTTTACTCGAGAAAGCGAAATCCCAAAACGGGCAGCCGCCGAAATCTCGGTACATTCAAAACCAGGCAGGAAGCAGAACAGCACGAGCGCGAAGTACAGTTCTTCAAACGCCATTGAGGCTCGGATCTGCAACGGAACGAGATGGTGGGCGCTCGCGGGCTCGAACCGCGGACCTCCTGCTTGTAAGGCAGGCGCTCTAACCGGCTGAGCTA
>PSRJ01000129.1 GCA_003175985.1 Terriglobia bacterium | reverse complement strand
GGTCCGATCAGGTTCCCATTCACGTCACGGCCAACGAGGGAGGAGTGCATTAGATCCGTCGCTTCGCCCCGGCTCACCAGGTTCAAGCCATGACAATAAGCGCATCCGAACAGCACGAAAGTCTCTTTGCTGTGTTGGAGCACGGGGTCGGGCAAGGGCTGGCCGATGTAGTTGAAATCGTAAGTCTCCTTCGATACGGACTGTGCGTGGCCAATGACCAACGCCAATGCGCCAAGGATCGGGAGAAGCTGCTGCTTCCTGCAAATCATGTCTTTCTCCGATACTTTCAGGCCAGCGCCCGTTTGCAGTACTCAAACATCAATCGCACCTCCTCCACCTCCGTGCGTAGAGTCCCGTGTTCGAACTCCAGCAGGGCCATGATCGGCCATTGGTTGTCGCGGATCAGCCGCAGGATTTCAATAATCGGTGCATCTCCTTCACCGAACGGCGTGCTCCGGCCGTTATTCTTCCTTCGGTCGCCCAGATGTACGCTCGAGACACGATCGTGGTGCCGCTCCAGAAATCCAATGCAATCCCCGTTGGCGGCGGTAAAGTGGCGGACGTCCAGAGTCGCCTTGAAATCCGGTGAGAGCGAGAGTCCCTTCACGAAACTCTCCTCCGTGTTGAAGGCATCCGGATCGGAAAGGTTGTCGTGATTGTGCAGTCCCGCGAATAAGCCGTGCCGGGCGGGAAACGGCGCCAGCCGATGCGCGATGTTCAGCCCGTACGAACCCACGCAACCCTTCGCCCCCAGAATCTTCGCCGCTTCATAAGTGGCATCGATTTCGGCATCGCTATCGGCGTCGCTGATATTGACGTAATACGTGAAGATCGTGATACCCGCGTCGTCGAATTCGCGCCTGATATTGCGGTAATATTCGGGCCGCGCCGCGGTGCGCCAACTCCTCAATTTCTCGCGGGCCTGCTCAGCGTTGGCGCCGGGGCCGTCGAACCGCGGCTCGCACCACGTGGCATGCAGTTCGACCATTCCCATGCCATTCTGCACGAGGCGCCGGACCAGTTCCGGCCGGTTCTGCGTGTTCATCGCCAGGTCGTGATAACAGAACGGCTGTAAACCAAACTGCACGCCGTTGAAATAGGACCGGTTGGATTTGCCGGCTGTTTGGGCTTTCGCCAGAGAATGAAATCCGGCCGCCGCAAGCGCGAATTTACTGAAGTCGCGTCGGGTCGTATTCATGATCTTCTCCCTGCCGCTCAGGAATTGAGAATCTGCTTCAGATACTCCATTTGCGCTTTGGTTTGCTCCACGGCATTTCCGGGCGCATCGCGGTACTCGCGCTCGATGATGCCGTAGATGGGCCATTTGTTATCCCGGATCAATGTCAGACACTGCTTAATGGGAGTGTCGCCGGTTCCCAGCGCTACGTTGGGGCCTCCGTTCCGTTTGCGGTCCTTGATATGGATATGGGTGATCCGGTCGTGATGCTTCTTCAGAAAATCCGCCGCATCGTTGTTGCCCGCCGTGAAGTGGCCGATATCGAGATTAATAGCGAACAGCTTCGACATGGCCAGCAGCTTTTCCATGGTTTCGGGCGTAGCTACCTCGTTGGGATCGTTCACCATCGCATGCGGATGCCACGCCGGCCGGATCTTGTATTTTTCCGCGAAGGGCACAAGCCGCTGGCCTACATCCACCCTGCTCTGGTTCGTACAGAAGCAGGTGACTTTCAGTGCCTGCATTTGCTTGAACACCGCGTCGATCTCTTCGTCGGTGAAATCCAGGTCGAAGGTCATGACATAAGAAAAGAGATTCAGGCCGGCATCGTCAAACTTCCTGCGGATCTCCTGAAAGCGGCTGATCGGGGTTTTCAGCCTCCACTCCCGAACCGCGGCGCGCGATTTCTCATACTCCGGCGTCATGGGGTTCGGCGGGTGGCCGAAGCTGACGGCTCCCACCAGGCGCGGCTCGAGCAGGTTGACGAGTTCGATGTTGGCCGCCCCGACCGCCAGGCAGCCCTCGATCACGGTATCGATCACATCTTTTGCAGCGGGGGTTTCGGGAAGCGGGTTCAGGGAGCCCGTAATGAGTCCCATCTTGACTCCACGCACCGTGGAATCGACTCTCGCTGCTCTGAGTCGCGGCAGGGCCGCGAGTGTCATGCCGCTAAGAGCCAGCTTTGCCATGTCACGTCTGGATGGCTTCATCGTGTTCTCCTCATTACTGTAAGATCGACTGGATCGCGAGATTCAATCCGATCATCACTACCGAAAATGCCGGGATCACCAGCAGCGCCTTCTTCAGCCGCTTGGGATCGCCGCCTGCAATCGCGCCGATCACGCGCGAACTGACGGCCAGCCCGATCCACCCGCAGGTAATCGCAAACCCGATGGCCGTGCCTGTCATCCGCGGGAAGGCATTGCCTACGATGGCGAGAGTAGTTGGAAATACCGGCGCCATCGAGACTCCGGCCAGGAATACGAGAATCCAAGCCGCTCCGGCGCCGCGCGCGCGCAGCGCCAGCCAGGTAGTAATCGCCATCGCGATAGACGCCGCCAGCGTGACCGTCTCCGGACGCACGCTGATCAGGATCGGAGAAACAGCCACCCGGCCCAGCAGAATGCCCAGCGCGAAGCCGAGTGATAGTACGTTTAGCGCACGGGCTTCCGGAATTCCTTGAGCAATCAGATGTTGCGCGAGCCAATTCCAGATGCCCACCTCGCAGCTCACATAGAGGAACAGGAACAGCCCCAGCAAGAAGAGTATGGGCCGGCCGAGTACGGCGCCCGCGTCTGCGAGCACAAAGCTCTGGGCGCCTGACGGGCCGGGGACAGGCGCGGCTACTTGAACCAGCAGGGCAATCACGGCGAAGGCGCCGGCCGCGTAGCAAAGTTTCACGGTATCCCGCTTCAGCAGGTTGGCCGAAATGAACGGTGTGGCCATGCCGCCCAGGCCGAAGAACAAGTTGACCAGGTTGAGAGCGACACCCCGGCGCGCTTCGGCCACATCGCTCACCAGCGCGTTGGCGCCGGTTACTACGATCCCGCCGCCCAATCCCAATATGAACAGAAGCGCCACGATGCTGCCAAAGCCGCCGGACCTCGGCAAAGCAGCCAGCGCAATCGCGATCAGCGCCAGCCCCAGAATCAATCCGATTTTCTTGCCTTCGTTATCGATCAATGGGCCAACGCCCACCGAGGCAATCATCAGGCCCAAGGCTTGGCCAAAGGCGATCGTGCCGTTTTGGCGCGGCGTCAATTGAAAGCGCTCCGACAGGCCCGGAAGGATTGTCCCCAGCATGGCGGCGATCATGCCGTAGACGAAGATCGCCAGGATAGCTGCCAGAATCAGCATTTGCTTAATTCACCTCGTTCGGCAGTGAGAAAGCGAGATAAATGCCACCCGACGGGTCGTCGCGCTTCCCTTTTCCGCCCGTCGCATAGATTACTACATACTGCTTGCCGTCCACTTCATAAGTAATCGGAGTGGCATTCCCCGCCATAGGTAACGTCGTTTCCCAAAGCAGACGGCCGTTCCGCTTGTCGAACGCGCGGAATTTGCGGTCGAAATCTGTGGCCGCAATGAACAGCAATCCGCCCGCGGTAACTATGGGCCCGCCGTAATTCTCGGTGCCGGTTCCTTTCGTGCCCGCGGCGGCCAATTCGGGGTATTCGCCGAGCGGTATGCGCCACGCGTAATTTCCGGTATTCAGATCGATGGCGCTCAGCGTTCCCCATGGAGGCGCAACCGCAGGATAGCCATCGGGATCGAGCCATTTGTGAAAGCCCGCGAAACGGTATTTGGGCTGGCCGGATGAAACTCCCGTGCGTGCAGATTCGGGATTTTCAGCCAGCCTCGCCGTCCACGCCATCTCGTTGGCATTGACATAGAGCAAGCCCGTGCCGGGATCGAACGCTGTGCCACCCCACTCCGCTCCTCCATCAAAGCCGGGGAAAACAACCGTGTCCCGTTCCAGACCCAAAGGAACGAATTGCCCTTCACTGCGCAACATCTGGAACTGGCCGAGGGCCCACTCGTGGATTGCCGGCGTCCGGTTCGACAGCAGATCCTTCGTGAGAAGTTGCCTCGCGAATGGCTCCGGCTTTACCGGCAGAGGCTGAGTTTCCGCCGCGGATTCGCCGGGCACAAGGCTGGGCGGATATCTGCGGTATTCCACCGGGAACAACGGCGTCCCATTGCTCCGGTCGAAGATGTAAACCCAACCGTGCTTGGTCACCTGTGCGACGGAATCTACTGGCTTGCCATTGCGCTTCAAAGTGACCAGCGCCGGCGGCGAAGGAAAGTCCCGATCCCAAATGTCATGCTTCACGGCCTGGAAATGCCAGATGCGCCGTCCGCTTCGGGCATCCAGCGCCAGCAAGGTATTGGCGAACAGGTTGTCTCCAATCCGGTTCGCGCCATAGAAATCGGTGGCCGCCGAACCGATCGGCACATACACGATCCCCCGTTTCTCATCGAGGGCCATGCCCGCCCAGTTGTTCGCGGATCCCGAATACGTCCAGGCATCCGCGGGCCAGGTTGCATAACCGTACTCGCCGGGATGCGGTATGGTGTGGAACGCCCAGCGAAGCGCGCCGGTTCGGACATCGTATGCTCGAATATCTCCGGGCGGTGCCGGCAACACTTCCGGGGTCCGTCCGCCAACGATCAGGAGGTCCTGGTAAACGACTCCGGGAGTGGTTAGGACGATGGACTGCGCTTCGGGATCGCGGCCGAGGCCCTGGCGCAGGTCAATGCGCCCGTGATCCCCAAATGTGGAGATGGGTTCTCCGGTGCGTGCATCCAGGGCGTAAACATAACTGCGAACGGATGCAAACACCCGCTCCTCGCTGCCGCTCGACCAGTAGACGACGCCGCGGTTGGGTCCGCGGCCTTCCATCCCGGAATCGAACCGCCACAATTGTTTCCCGGTGTCCGCGTTCAAGGCGATCACTTTATGTTTTGGAGTGACGCCGAAAAGCACGCCGTGAACGACGATAGGCTGCGTCTGAGAGGCATTTGTGCCATCGGCTGTGTCGTAGCTCCAGGCGAGATGAAGTCGCCGCACGTTGGAAATCCTGATCTGGCTGAGCGGCGAGTAGCGGATGCCCTCGGGACCACCTCCGTAACCCGGCCAATCGCGCTGGCTCGCGGCCAGCGAACCGGCCAGGAACAACAGCGGGAGAAAACGCAGCGGCCCCATAACTCTTCTCATCCGAGGAACGCAATCGCCCTTCCCGCCCAGCCCACGCCGAACCACAGCGTGAGTGACACGGCCGCTACTGCGGCAGCCCGGCCGCGCGGCGTGGGCGTGGTCGATCGGATCGCCTTCCGGAAAAACGTGAAGTGGAACAGGATTGAGGCGATGAGAATGACCAGCTTGGTTTTGAACGCGGTGTTCGAGGCATAGCGCGCGGGGTCGGGAATGAAAACCAGGATGCCGGTTGTGATCGAGAGCAAAAGGCCGATTAGCGTAATGCGCCAGAGTTGGTTCGCGATGACCGGCGGGGTGATCTTGCCCATTCCGATCCCCAACAGCCGGGCATTGAAGATTACTACCGTTCCCAGCACCAGAGTGAGGCCGAACAGGTGGAATGACTGGATCAGCGGGATTGCGTACTTCGCATTGCGAAGTACGTCAATCGCCGGCGAACTGTAAAACCACTCCCAGAAGCGCTGAAGATCCATATCGAGTGTCCGGCCCTACAACTCGTAAGCCATGGTTCGCCCCAACGCGATGACGGCGGCCCATACCAACAGAGACAGCGCGCCGGACAACTTCGCGCCCCACGGTACAAGCCCGCTCTTGTCCCACTCCCGCATCTTCGGATAGTACTTCACCTGATACACCGAAGCATTGATTCCAGCGAGAACCAGAAACGCCAGCTTGAATCGAAAGAACGGGTTGAGATAGACCTTCTCCGCCTGGGAGATAAAGAGGAGCACTCCCGTCGCGAACATAATAACGAACCCTGGCAAGGAAAACGGAACAAATTGTTCCATGATCAGGGATGCGGGCTGGCCGCGAAACGCCACGCGGAGAAGACGCAAATCGAAGACGACAATCAGCCCGACAGACAGCGAAAGCGCGATAATGTGACTCCCCTCGATCAGTGGAAAGAAGAGATCGGACTGGCGAATGCCGGTCGCAAACGGAGTGTTCTGGAGCCAGTGGCACCAACTGACGATCGACATGGTCGCGGGTTACTGCTACGGATTGGATCCCGCTCCGCCCTCCGCTTTGGGCCGGGCGATATCGTGGTACAGGCGTTTTCCATCAGGCAGGACCGCGTAGAACAGCGACGCTCCCTTGGTGCCGTCTTTCATGGGATGCGCAACGATCTTGACGTGGTCACCCGCCTTGAACGTCGCCCGCGTCCACCCCTGGCGGCCCATGATGTTCGTGGCGCCCCCTTCGACGTCCCAGGTCCCAATGGTAGATGGGTCCGCCGCGCCCGGATCCACCTTTACGATGATGTGCGTGTGGGGATTCTCCCAACGGTACTCCACCACGGTTCCTTCGTACGTCACATCCTTCGTCAGCTCGAACATGGCGAACGAATGATGTCCGAACGCCGGCATAGCCATCAGTAACGAGGCCAGAGCGAATGTTTTCGTGTTCATTGTGAACTCCAATTCTTAATTACAGTTTCATTGCCAGCAAAAGCGCTACCTGCCCGGCGTGCCCAGCAGAAACTTGGCCCTCTCTTCATCGTTGGCGTTGCAGTCGAACTCTCGTGCCTCGGTGCCCTTGGGAGCCCTGTAGTACTGGAATTCGTAAGTGTGAGGGCGGGCGAAGATCTTAGGATCTTCCCAGGTGAAAATCACGGACAGGCGATTTCCGTTGTCCAGCAAGCGATATCTTTCTGTCAGGTGCGAGTCGGTGGTCCGGCGGCCCCCACCCGGGATGCCGGTGACCCCTTCATTTGAAAAACCCACAGTATCGACGATCAGAGTGTCGCCTTCCCAGTGCCCTATGGAGTGGCCGTTGGAGACGGGATCGAAGACGTCGGGATTCACGTGTGTTCGCCCGTCGGTATATATGTGCCGTGTTGGATTTCGCAGTGACGATGTGATGGCGATCTCTTTCCCGTTGCGGTTCTGAAGGATATCGATAGGCGAATACTCCATCGAGTAGGGCACGCCCATGAAATGGCACCAACGGAGTTCTGTCATGTCCTTTTTGTACTGAACGCTCTTGTCCTCGGTGGCGAATTGCGGAGTCAGGGAGGCCGGAGGCACGTTTTTGCTGTCGAAGTGAAGCTCCCAGTAACCCGACAGGGAAGGATGCGCGGCCGGTAGTGATTGCCCCTGTGCGGACGGAAAACACAAGGCCACGAGCAGCGCCACCCCAACCGCTGTGGCCCACCGCTCCCTCACGGTCGCGGCTCGGTAAGTGCCTATGCGCCTCCGAGCCGCGCGCGTCAGCAAGCGGTCCTTGACCTCTTTCACTATTCTGTTACGTCGCGTTGCCATTTCGTTCTACTTCTGTGGCGGCTCGACCACCGAGCCGCTTTGCACGGGATCATCCGCGTGACAGTATTCTTCAAACGCGTAGGTTCCGGGATCGGACTCGTAATACGTCAACTCATAGGTGTGCGGCTTCAAGTAAATGCTTGGATCCTCCCACGTAAATGTCACTGATAGCCGCTTGCCGCCATCCAGCAGCCGGAACCGTTCGACGAGGTGCGATTTCGGTCCCACGCGGCCTCCGCCGGGCGTTCCAGCGCCGCCGGAAAAGCCGATCGAATCCACTACCAGCGTGTCGCCCTCCCAATGGCCCACAGCATGGCCATTGACCGATGGTTGGAGATGTGCCGCATCCGGATGCGGCCGGCCATCCATGTAGATGTGCCGCGGAAAGGTGTGAACTTCCGGCACCTGTACGATTTCGTTGTCGCTTTGAACGATATCCCATGCCGCCGAATGTTGCATGAAAAACGGGTACTGGTTCGTGAGACACCACTTCGAGCCCAGGGAGACGACTTCCCCTCGCGCCTGCCGCGCGGCGGCCTCGCGGTTGGCGGCAATGATTTCCGGCTGGATTGCTGCTTTCGGGATCCGCTCCAGCGTGCCCCCGAAGCTCCCGCTGCCCACATCGTCTTTGCGTTCCCAGAAACCGGAGAGATCCGGGCGGTTTGTCGCGGGGCTCTGTGCGAACACCGCGCCCTGCGAGATCGGATAAATGACCGCCGCAATTGCGATCAAACGCTTCAGGTGACGCTGTGGGTCGATCATACCGCTCCTCCCTATGATCGTATTAAAAGATCAGCTTCAACGCGAATTGGATATCTCGCGGTGTATAGAACGCGTTCATGGTCGTGATGCGGCCGAAGTTGCCGGCTTGCGTCGGGACACCGGCCGCATCGAAACCGCTGATAGTGCCGACCGGTAGACCGAAGCTGGGCGTGTTCGTAATGTTGAACGCTTCGGCGCGGAACTGTAGTTTCACCGATTCGCGAATGGCGAAGTCTTTGAAGATCGAGAAATCCAGCCGCCGGTTGGAGGGCATTGTGAACGCGTTGTGTCCTTCGTTTCCGGCGGTCCCGAACGTCTGCTGGCGGAACTGGCGGGTGTCAATCCACTGGTTGATGTTTTGCTGGAAACTCTGCGCCGGGACGACATCGGGCCGGTCCTGTGTGATACCAATCGAGTTCTGGCGCGCGGAGCCGTCCAGTACCGTGAAGGGCTGGCCCGTGGCAAAGGCGTAAATGCCGTTAAGCTGCCAGCCTTTGATGAGGTAGGCGGCCACACCCCGCCGGGATTTGCCGAACGGCAGCTCATAATTCGCGCTGATGGTGAAGCGGTGCTTTACCATGAAATCGCTGGGGCCGTAATCGCGGCCGAAGTTATTCAGCACCTGCGCGCAACCGACACACGCTCCGCCCGGCCCTCCGACATCCGAAAGGGATTGCGAAAACGTGTAATTAGTGGCGAAGGTCAATCCCGCGCGATACCGCCTTTGAAATTGAACCTGAAGCGCATTGTAGTTGCTGACGCCATTCGTTTCGAGCAACTGAACGGAATTCACAAAGGGGATCTGCGCATAATAAGGCTGGCAGGGGCTGGGAAACGCGAGGGCGGTTGTCACTCCGCACCCTCCCGGGCCGAGCGGCGGAAGGTTTGTATTGATATTGGGAACCGTTCTGCCCAGGTGACGAACCGGTTCGCCCACGTATCCAACCGACAACACGTTCGCGCCGATTTCCTTCTCCAGCATCAAATTGAACATGTAGGCGAGTGTGTAATGGTAATCCAGTTGGGTGGCGGCAGCGACCGTGAAGTTACTGCCTGCGGGAGCCCCACAAGCGGCGACGAGGCAAGTAGGATTCGGCGTTGGCGGCGGAACCGCGCCGCTCAACTTCAGCGCCGGTGTGGCAGGCGTTTGATTGATGGTGTACGTGGCTACAAACGGCGCATTCTTGAGATTTGCCGGCGAGGCCACATTGTTCGGCCAATAGCTGGTCCCGAAGCCGCCGCGCAAGACCATTCCGTGCCCCAGGGTTGCCGCGAATCCAAGACGCGGCTGCACGTCTCCATGTTGCGTCCCGATATTGAGCGTGTCGCTGACGCTGTTCTGTCCCGCGACTTGAATTTGCCCGCCCGCCAACACGGCGCCATTCGTCGGATCGAAGTTCGAAATCGCGTTATGTTTTTCTTTGAAGGGCGTGAAGATATCGTAGCGGACGCCTACGTTAAGTGTGAGCCAGCGTGTCGCCCGCCAGTCATCCTGCAGAAATTCGCCGATTTCCCAGTCCCGGTATTGCGGCGCAACCAGTGCCATATTTCTCGTCGCCTGATTATAGTAGCCGGTGAGTAGCGAAGCGAAGGAATTGCCGCCAGTGCCCGCGCCGGTGCCGGTGGAGTTGGTCTGCACGCTGTTGATGTTGAAATTCGCCTTAAACAGAAGCTGGAACGTGCTCCAGTCACGGCGTAGTAGATTCGCCCCGAAGCGGATCGAATGACTTCCTTTGACCCAGGTGAATGTTCCGGCGTACTGATAGTTGGTGTCCCAATAGGCGGTAGGCAGCGCGAAGGCATCGCCCAGGTTTGCATAACCCCCGTTCTGGAACTGAAGCAGCGCCAGCCCGCTGGTGCCCGGGACCGAGGTATTCACATTGGCCGGGCCGCCGAAGGCCGTGTTCACGTTGATTCCCACGTTGCCGCTTTCCGAGTCGGTCACATAGCGCGCCAATTGCGCGCGTAATTGGAGCAGCAGTGCTGGTGAGAAAACGTGCGTATGGCTCAATGACAGGCTCTGCTGCCGCTGATACGCGGTGCCCGGAAAATTCTGCTGGTCCCTCCCGCTGGGAGCAGGGATGGTTATGCCGGCGACGGAAACCGGAGGCAGAAACGGAGGCGAATTTGTGTCCGTGTTGTTGATCGAGTACCGTGCGAAGAAGTTGTCTTTCGAGCTGAACTGGTGATCGATTCGCAGATCCGCGGTATGTGCGAACTGGGTCTGGCTGGGGCTCGAAATAAACAAGCACGTGATCCCCGTGCACGAAGAACTCGGGAGCGTGGGGAATAAAGCCGCATAATTTGCGCCGACCGCGTCGATGCTGGCGCGAGGAATGATGTTTCCAGCGTAAGGCTGGTGCGTCAGAGGATCGTAAATCACGGTTGTCGTATCGGAGAAGTTACCAAGCTGCGTCACCCCATTGCAGGCGGCCTTGCCTAGTTCGCATGCACTGGGCACCGTCGCCTGCTGTGTAATCCCTCGCACTTTACGAAAGGCCTCATAGTCCGCAAAGAAGAAGGTTTTGTCCTTCTGGATCGGTCCGCCCAGGCTGCCCCCAAACTGATTTTGCCGGAATGGCGGTTTGACGCCGGCCAGGGGATTGCCCGCCTGCGGAACATTGAAGAAGTCCTTGGCGTCGAGTTTGTCGTTCCGCAGGAACTCGAAAACCGTCCCGTGAAAGCCGTTAGTGCCCGCTTTGGTGACCATGTTGATTACGGCGCCGCCGGCGCGGCCGCTCTCGGCCGAATACATGTTGGTCTCGACTTTCACTTCCTGGAGTGCGTCGATCGAAGGCTTCACGATAATCGTGGCGATCGCCCTCTCGTTGTTGTCCATGCCATCGAGAAGAAAATTATTGGCTGAGTCGGTCTGCCCATTGGCGGAAACTGTGGAAGTTTGGCGCCGGTCATCGGGCCGGGTCCCTCCTCCCAGCGAGCTCTGCACGCTTTCCGTGGCTCCCGGCACCAGTTGCACGAGGCGGATGAAGTTCCTGCCGTTTACGGGCAGATCTTCCACCGCGCGCGTCGTCACGAGGGCGCCGACGGTCGAGCTGTCGGTTTGCAACGCGGCTGCCTGGCCTTGCACCTCCAACGTTTGTGTAACGTCGCCGACCTGCATCTGGGCGTCCACGCGGGCGCGGTCGCCGGTGGCGAGTGTTAACTTCGGGTTCGTAAACATTTTGAACCCCGCCATCTCGACCGAGACTACATAGTTGCCGACCGGCAAAAGAGATAGAGAGTAGTCGCCGGCCGTATTTGTTTCGACGGCGCGGCTCAGCCCGGTATCCAGGTTCTTCGCGTTGACTTTCGCCCCCGCGAGCACTCCCCCGGTCGGGTCAGTTACCGTTCCGACGATGTCCGCCGTCCCCTGGGCGAACAAAACACCATTCAAACTCAGTGCCAGGATCGAAGCGATCGCGGCTTGCCCCCAACGCACACCCAACATATGTAACCCCTCCTTTGCCCCCGCAGTCCCAGCCTTCGGGGCAAGTTCGTTAAACTGCATCGGTTTGGACAGTGAATAGCCTGGATTGATCTGCTTTGCAAGCTAGTTACTGTTGCGCTACGAAGATAGTGGAGAAGTTAATTTAAATCAGTGGGTTACCGGTAGTTTACGGGGGCGTATCAAGCCGTAGTGATACATCGATTACGCCGCCCGGCGCCTTACCAGAAGTACGAGGCGATGATCTGGGGAGGTCCCGCACTCCGTCCCACAACATTGGTCCGGATCACGAGCTGCATGTTGCGCCCTTGCCAGTCCTTGGGTGCCTGCCGGGAGATTTGGTCCATGTAAACGGGGTTCGTGAGGAACTCTCCGGCGGCTTCGGTTCCGAACTTCGCTAATCCGGAGGCCGTGACCACCACCCGCCCGGTGGTTGGGTCCACTACGCGCGAGATGATCGCATAATCTTCCTGCACATTCACGAACGGAGCCGTCATGTCGTGGAACCATTTCATGGCGGTGGGATTCGTCCTGTCCTGAATCCAACTGAGATGGGTCTGCGGGTTCCGCGCAAAACCGAATCGTAACTGGCCGGTCAGGCGCAGGGTCCAGCTATTGTTAAACGCCCCGATCAGGACGGCGGGGCCGTCTTTCAAATCGTCCAGTTTCGCGAAGATTTGCAGCCGGGTTCGATACAGCTTGTGGTGAGTGCTCAACAGGGAAACGATCCGTGCCAGGGCAGTGGCATCGGCATAGGCAACCCGCTCGGAGTTTTGGAGATCGGCCAGGCTCACGGGTTCCTGCGGCTGATCCATCGAGTAGCCGCCAATATAGACCAGCACCGGATCGGGAGAATTGAGAACGGGCGCCCAGAAGGCTTCCAGCGCAGGCCTGGCTGACCACGGGCGCACCACAAACAGAATCGCGACAAGCAGCACGACTGATACAAGCGCCACCAGAGGAAGGGTGCGCCACCGGGGCGCGGGCGCCGCCGTTTCCACCGCGGGTCTTTGCGGATGCCGGAACTCCGGAGCATAGGTGCCGGGCGGGAATTCAATCCGAATTTCCGTCTCGTGTCCTGGCTCGTGATAATACTGCGCGATTCTTTTCCGGATCTCGACCGCGGAGGTCCGGACCACGGGGTCCAAATTGGTGTCGTAATCCGGCTCGCGGCCGAATACCTCGACACCCAGCGTTCTCTCCTTCAGGTGGCCGGGATTTGCGTCGAGCGACCGCTCGACAACGTAGCGCAGCAGGTTCGGATAGCGTTTGCTGTTCTTGAAAAGAGGGCTGGTGAGAATCCGGTCCAACTGCTCGCGAATTGCCTTCCGCTCGGCCTCTGTCTCCGGTACCCAGACACCGTTCGCCGGATGATTGAGATCAACTGATGGACCCGACGTACCCCCGCCCCTCCCGCGCTGCGATTATATCACCGCCCGCGGATGGAAGCCGGTTTCTGCGGAGCTGATCAGTTCAGCACGAAGGAATACATCGTATCCCCTGCCGCCGCGAGCACGTACTGGTGGCCGTCGAGCGAATAGGTTTCCGGCGCGTTCGATACCTGAGTCCCGAGGTAGGCGTGCCAGAGTGGCTTCCCGGTAACCGCGTCATACGCCACCAGGTTTCCCGACGGGTCGCCCGCGAACACCAGTTTGCCTGCCGTGGAGAGCACTCCGCCTGCTCCCGAGCCGCCCAGTTGCGGGTACAAATGACGCCAGACCGTTTTCCCCGTCTTATAGTCGATCGCAGCCAGGTAGCTCCGGACGGTGCCGAGATTCAGTTCTTCTTTACCGCCGAGTCCCATAGCTCCGCGGGGATCGGTTTCGGCGAGATAGTACATCGCATAGCTTTCCTGTACCGGCACGTAGAAGAGACCCGTATCCGGGCTGAACGAGGGAGGCGGCCAATTGGTAGCGCCCTGGTTGGCCGAAGAGACCAGAGAGCCGGCGATATGGAAATCCTTAGCCGGATCGCGAACCGGCTGGCCCTTGGCGTTGATGCCTTTGGCCCAGTTTACCGTCTCGGAAAACTGGCTGGTGACCAGATGTTCGCCGGTGAGACGGTCAAGCGTGAAGTAGTAACCGTTGCGGCTCGCTTGCAGCACGAGTTTCCGCATCTTTCCATTGATTTCCCCGTCCACCAGCACCGGCGTCTGCGCCGAGTCCCAGTCGTGGGTGTCGTGCGGAGATGTCTGATAATACCAGGCCATCTTGCCGGTTTCGACGTTGATCGCCACGATCGAACAGGTGTACAGGTTATCGCCTTCACCGCGAGTCTGCGAGGTGTAAGCGGGGGAAGGATTGCCGGTCCCCACTATATAAAGATGAGTCTCGGGATCGTACGACCCCGGAACCCAGAGGTTGCCTCCGCCGTGGCGGGCCGCGTCGAGGTTGGCCCAGGTCTCCAACCCCGCATCTCCCGTCTTCATCGGCACGGCGTAATACTTCCATTGCACGCTTCCGGTCTCGGGGTCGAACGACTGGAGCACTCCCGGCTCATCCAGATCGTTGCCTGTCCCGACAATAATGTGGTTTTCGATCACGATGGGCGCGGTCGTGGAGAAGTATTGCAGGTCGAAATCGGCGATGTCCTTGTGCCAGATCTCCTTGCCTGTTTTCGCATCGAGCGCGATCAGAACGTCATCCGGCGTTTCCATGAACAGGCGGTTGTGCCACATGCCCAGGCCGCGGTTGCCGATATGCGTTCCCCCGCGCGTCTTCCAGACAAAGTGCCAGATCTCATGGCCGTCCCGAGCATCAACCGCCCAGGCATTATCCGGCGTAGAAACGTAAAGGATACCGTCTACTTGCAGAATCGACGCCTTGATGCTGGCGACGGCGCCCGCTTCCGCGGTCCCAATGCCGCCGATGATGAGATTCGAACCCGGAGGCCGGCCTTGCGAACCGGCGACCAGCTTCGTGCTCCAGGCAAGCGCCAGGTTCTTGACGCTCGATTGATTAAGCTGTGTCAGCGCACTGTACCGTTTACCGGAATAATCTCCTGAATAGCTATTCCAACCGTCCGCTGTCCCGAGCGGTTTGAACAACTGCGTTGGATCGAGCGTTTGGCCTTGCAGGAAAGCCGGAATAAGGAGCGCGGCGAGACTCCGGAACAGATTACCGAATCGCGTCATTTTAATGTCACCAGATAAGCCGTCAAATCGTGAATGTCTTTATCCGAGTACACTCGCAGCAGGTCCTTATGCGGCTGCATCGGATCATGAACTTCTACTTTCGGAGTATCCCCATCCCGCCGAATCGACCGGGCCGTTCCATCGGCTTCCGTGAGAGTAACAATGAAATCGTCAATCCGTCCCAGCGTGCCTTCGATTTTCTTGCCGTCGGCCAGAGTCGCCGTCGCCGTGACGGGCGGAACATGGATCGCTGCGGAAGCGCCCGCGCCGGCTCCGCCGCGTGCGCCATACACAACGGGCATTAACCAGGTCTGCTGGAGCGTTCGTGGATCGCTGATTCGCGCCCCGATCCCTTTCAAATCGCCGGTGACCGAATGGCACGAAGCGCATTTCGATTTGAAGTACGCTTCTCCGGATTTCGCGTCTCCCACCACGATGCTGGGCGGCCTCTTGCGAGCGGGATCGCGGCTGTTGATCCCGAAACTGTGCAGAAAGGCGGCCAGGTCCGAAGCGTCGCTGTTGGATAACGTGAATTTCGGCATTCCCAAATCCGGGCGGCCATTTTGAATGATGGGGGTCAGGAGTTCGCCCTTCTGATCGCGCAGCACGAGGTCCGAGCGAATCAGATTCGGGCCGCCTTGCGCGCCTCCCCGCGCGTCTTCTCCATGGCAGAAGCTGCAGTTGGTGTCATAGAGTGTTTTGCCGCGCGCGATCGAGGCCGGATCGCCAGCCGGCCGCGAAGGATAGGCATATCCGCCCGGAGCGCCGGTCCCTGCCGGCGGTCGCGCGCCTGTGGGAGTTTGCGCGATGGCATTCGGAAGAAGGACAGCAAGCGCCGCCGCGCTGTGGATTAGGAAATGTCTTCGGATGCGCATAGAAACTACTTATCTTCTAGGCTATGTCGATGAACTTTACCGGCCTCTTGGGGACCGGGCAAGGTAGCTACAGTTCTAAGCCCTCGATCGATTCGATATCCTCCGTTCTCATATAGCATACCGGGGCATTCCGCCGGAACGTATCAAGCCCGTATTGAGCGGTTTGATACTGGGGCTTTCACAGCCTGGTTTTCACCACGTGCATGTGGAGGGCGGCCAGCCCTTCTTTTCTGTCGGCTCGGTCCCATCTATAATCGCCCTATGACGATTAGCGATCGGCTTCCCTGTAAAGTTGCCGCATTCTGGCTGGCGATGTGGGCTTCCGCCGTCCCACCCGTCGCTGCGGCGGATGCGAAGGCTGACCTTGCGCCCACCGGAACACTGCGCGGCGCCTTTCTCGGACGGAATCCGGTCCAGGCTGTACGCGCGCCGGACACAGGCGAGTACACCGGCCCCGTGCCGGACATGCTGAAGGAGATCGCAAGCCGGATCGGAGTGCCCTATCGATTGATTCCCGGAGAGAACGCGGCGGCGGTTATGGATGCCGTGAACGCCCATATGGCGGATATCGGATTCCTGGCTTACGATGAGACTCGCGCCCGCGCGGTCGATTTTACGAATCCCTTCTACCTCATGTTCAATGCTTACCTGGTCCGTGCCGATGGCCCGTTCCAGACGTCTGCCGCGGTAGACCGTCCGGGCGTCAAGGTGGGGGCCACCACCGGCCAGACGCAGCAGATTTTTCTCAGCGACAACCTCAAAAACGCGCGAGTCGTTTTAATGAAAGATACACCCGCCGATCCGGAGATGGCGCGAATGCTGGCAGCCGGCGAGATCGACGCCTTCGGACAGAATCGGGAGCGCTCCGAAGCCGCCGCCGCGAAGTTTCCGGGTGTGCGTGTCTTGAAGGACAACTTTTCCGAAGTCGGTCAGTCCATCGTCGTGGCGAAAGGTGACACGGCGAAATTAGCTCACCTCAACCGGCTGATCCAGGACGCAATCGCATCCGGCATGGTGAAGTCATCGCTCGAGCGAGCCAAGCTTGCGGGAGTAGGCGTAGCACCCATGAGCCGATAAGCGGGCCAGGCCGAGCGAAGTTCGAATACTGCCGCGCCCGCTCAGAATATGAGTTTCAGGGCAAGCTGCCCGATGCGGGGATCAAAAGCTGCCTTAATACTCCCGAAATTGGTCGCTGAGACCTGCGCCGCCTGGTTGTTCGGGATCCCTTCGTTGTTTCTGGAGGGATCGAGGCTTGCCCCGGGCGGATAAAAATTCACCCGGTTGAACAAGTTGAAAAATTCCGCGCGGAACTGGAATTTGACGTTCTCTTTATGCAGCGGAATCTCCTTGAACAAACCGGCATCCATCGTGATCAGGTCAGGTCCCCGAAGCGCGCCCTTTCCCACGTTGCCATAGGCGCCCGCGGCGGGTAGTATGAATGCGGCCGGGTTGAGGTAGTCCACGCAAATCGCCGTCGTGCCCTTACAGGCGCCGGGGCCGTATAGATCCTGGCCGCCCACATACACTGCGCGGTCCTGTCCCGTTCCCGTGCCGGATTGGTCTCTCCCCGCCTGCACCGTAACGGGCGGACCGGATTGCGCAGAGAAGAGCCCCGTCAACTGCCAGCCACCAGCCAGATGCCGTAACGCGCCCGGACGGCCGGCGAGCTTTGGCATGTCCCAAACGAAGCTGCCTACAAAACGGTGACCATGGTCGAATTCCGAAGGCCCGCGATCGAACTGATGCCTTCCCGGCAAATACCACGGGATCGGTGAAACGCTGCCGCTGACGACCGTAGTAATACTTTGCCCGAACGGCAGATCATCAATGGACCTGGACCACGTGTAGTTGGCGAGTACCGTGAATCCTTGCGAGAGCCGCTTTTGCGCGGTCAGTTGCAGCGAGTTATAGCTCGAATTGATATCCTGCGCAGCTTCGCCGATATCGCTGTATTCCGGGTAGTAATTGCGGCTGGTCCCAAAAACCTTCGGTGATAGTTGTAGTGTCTCAAGCAGGTGACTGGCGTGCGAGCCGACATAGGCCGCCCGCACGAGCCAGTCCGCCCCGATTTGACGCTCCACAGTGAGATTCCATGCGTAAGACACCGGCGTCTGGTATTGCAGGCCGTTGGCAGAGTCATAGGAACTGCTGGTCGACTGGAAGCTTGGCGGCCGAAGGAAAATGAAATTCTTCGGCGGCGGATAAGGCTGCGGAATGGGACTGACTTGTCCCCCATAGGGGTTGCTGAACGAGCCGGGCAGCGGCGCGGTCGCAGTGCCGGTCTGGTTCACCTGGAAGCTGAACGGAGCCAGGTCCACGAACCGGTTGTTGTAAATTCCGTTTTGCTGCGCGTCGTAGAATACACCGATTCCGCCGCGGATGCTGGTTTTACCATCGCCGGTTACATTGTAAGCGAAACCGAATCGCGGCCCGAAGTTCCGTAAGTTGCTACGCAGGCCGTTTTCCGGAATTCCGGGATCGCCGGGGAATAGCAATCCGGCCGGGGCATTGACGTACACCTGAGACTTGATTCCGGTCGCATAAGCGTCCGGTCTGAAGATCGCTACCCGGCCCTTGGTCTCTTTCCATGGGAAGAAGGGGTCGTAACGCAGGCCCAGGTTCAGTGTAAGTTTCCGGGTTACCCGCCAATCGTCCTGGATGAATAGAGCGAAGTTATTTACCCGATTATCCTTCTGTTCGCCATTGCCCTGAACGAATTGATGGAGATAGCCAAGCATGAAACTGGCCAGAGAGGAATTCGTGACTGTCGGGTCGAACTGCCACGTTCCCGGCAGGTTAAATTGGTTGCGGATCAGGATCCAGGCGCGGTTGATTTCGGCTCCGAATGCCAGCGAGTGCTTGCCCTTAACCAAGTAGATGGAATCGTTCAAAGTGTATTGATCGCGCGTGAACGTCGCCGGGTTCTGCTGCTGAATTCGGAAAAATCCGGTGACGTTGATGTCTTGGATGGTCTTGTAGCCGGGCGGCTGATAAATTTTGACGCCGAGATCGTTCGCGTTGATGCTTCCCGCCGCCGGACCGCGGTTCGATACTTCCTGCGCCACGCTAAGACGAAAATCGTTAAAGAAACTGGGACTGAAGGTGTGAGTCTCGTTGATCATCCCGTTGTGCGCATCAATCTTTGTGAAATTCGAAGCGCTCAAATAATTCTTCCGGTCCAGAAACGGGGAGTTGTTGAAGCGATCGAAGAAGTAGCGGGCTGACATACGATCCCGCTCCGTAATCGTGTGGTCTACGCGCGAGACAACTTCGTTAAAGCTCTGTGCGATCGGAGAACTGTAAAAGATCTGACCGCTTCCGGCGCCTGCCGGAAGATACTTAGTCACAGCCAGAGCTGCGGGATCGAACCGAGTCACTGGAACGCGATTCTGGGGAAAAGGCTGCCCTGTCTGCGGATCAATAATTGTCTTTCCGGGACTGACCAGCGAGAAATCGCCATTGTTCAACACATCGGAAGTGGGAACATTCGCCGAGACTCCGTTTCCCGTGTTGCGAATCCTGGTACCCTGGTAGCCCGCGAAAAAGAACGTCTTGTTCTTGCCGTTATAAAGGCGCGGAATCATCAAAGGACCGCCCACGGTTCCTCCAAATTGATTCCGCTTCAGTTGATCGCGCTGCGGGGCAAAGAAGTAGCGCGCATTGAAGACCGCGTTGCGGTTGAATTCGAAAAGGTCTCCATGAAACTCGTTGTCGCCGGATCGAGTCACGATATTCACCACACCGCCTGCATTACCCCCATACTTGGCGGAGTAGTTACTGGTCTGGACACTAAATTCCTGCAGCGCGTCGGGGAACGGGAAAGGCTGATTCGTGTTGGTATAGATATCGTTGTTGCTGGCCCCGTCCAAGCGGTAACTGGTCTGATTCTGGCGGGAACCGTTTGCGCTCACAGCCTGCGACACGGGAAACGTTTTGCTGTTCCCTTCGTCGGCCCCGGTCGGCGGCCCCAGGACAGTTCCTGCCGTAATCAAAGCCAGGCTTGCCGCATTGCGTCCGTTTAGCGGCAGGTCAACGATCCGGCGGGAATCCACCACTTCGCTGAGCGTCGATGTGTTGGTATCCACCTGGGGCGGCGGCGCTTACACAGTGATGGTCTGGTTGGCCTGCTGCACCGACAGTGCCACGTTCACAGTCAGGCTTTGGTCAGCCTGGAGAATCATTCCTTTGCGCGTGTAAGGCGCGAAACCCTGCGCCTCCACGCTGAGCGTGTATCCGGCCGGCCGCAGGGATGGGAAGACATAATAGCCTTGCGTATCGCTGGCCGTCATTCGCGTGAGTGAGGTTCCGTCTTCCGTGATTTTGATCGTGGCTGCCGGAATCAGTCCGCCGGACGGATCGGTTATAGTCCCCAATACCGTCCCCAGACCTTGCGGGAATAGCGTCCCGCAGAAAGCGGCTCCCACGAGCAGCACAGCGCCGAGGCGCGACATAGCTTCAGACCTCCTGTAACTCTGAGTGGACTCTACCGCCGCTCACCCGCAGCGTCAACGGAAAAGACTTAAAACCATCGTTTAGCTGAACTCAAGAATTCGGGACCCCACTGTGCCGGAATGCGCCCGAGCGCCGGAGTACTACAGATTGGAGTCTTCCGCGCGGTCGATCTGCGTGTCGCCAATCAGAGGCTTGCTGGCAGTGATGTTGAAGTTCCGTACATCGCGTAATGCGAATGCCCCGCGCTCGGAGATTCGCGGCGCTTTGATCCGGAACAGGCTCGCATCCTGAACGTCGGTGAGCAGGAACACAGGCCGCAGATCCGGCTTCAGCACTTCGAATTCGATATTGCTAATTTCGAGATTCCGCGTGTGGCGAATGAAGAATTGGGCGGGGATATCCCCGAAGCGGTGCGGATCGGGGTAGCCAGTCTCCTCTTCAGGGGGCCGGATTGCCGCAGCTTCCGCAGTGCCTCCGCCCTGGTGTTGGATGTAGACATCTCGAATTTTGATGTTCTCGATCAGGTGGCCCGGAATCCCGCTGATGATCGAGCCGTAGCGGGAAGCAGAATTGGAGCAGGAAATGTTACTGATCAGGACCCGCCGCAACACGCCCACCGGCACTCCCTCCGGGCCTCGCATGCGCCGCCCCAACCGCAGAAAAAGAGGTGAACTGCTGATATCCCTCATGGTGATATTTGTCACCGTGACGTCTTCCAGAATCGCGCCGTCTACTGATTCGAGAGCCAGCCCCTGGCAGCCGTCGAATACGCAGTTCGATACGGTGATGTTCTTGAAGCCGCCATTCGATTCCGTTCCGAACTTGATCCGCCCGGTACGGGGAATCGAAACGCCCGCGGGTAGTGGCTGGAATGTTCCATCGAGCAGAGAACCCATCGCAAAGCTGCCGCTCACCAGGCAATTGGTGATCGTCACCATGTCTGTGGCGCGGGCGTACCCCAGGCCGAACGAACTCTTCAGACAAATTGCGTCATCCCATGGAGAATTGACGCTGCAGTTAGAAATGCGCACGTTCCGGCAGCAGTCGATATCGATTCCGTCGCGATTGGTGTCGATTTTGAGATTGTCGATAGTGAAGTTGTCGACGCCGGTCGCGAGAATGCCGAAGTGCCCGCCTTGCAGAATCGAAAAATCCCGAAAAGTCACGTTCCGGCAATTCTTCAGGCTGATCGCCTTATTACCGACGCGGGGGTCCTCGGCTTTAGGACCGGGATCGGAACTGCTACCCCGCGAAAGCCCTTTGCCCCAGATCAGGCCGGGGCCCTCGATGCCGATGTCGTTCAAACCCTCGCCCCAGATCAGGCTGTTTCGCCAGTGGCTGTGACCGTAATCCTGGAACTTGTCCCAGGCGTTGGGCTCCGCGTCGTCGTAGCCGCCCGCCGTACCGGCTCCCGGCGGATTCGCCGCCAGAATGGTGGCGCCCCGCGCCAGGTAGAGCGTCACTTTACTCTTGAGATGGATCGAGTAACAGAGATACGTGCCGCTGGGAAAGGTTACGGCGCCGCCGCCGGCGGCAGAGGCAGCTTCAATCGCGCGATTGACGGCCGCCGTGTCTAACGTCTTTCCATCGCCTCTCGCGCCAAATGCCGTTACATAAAATTCGCCGGGCGCGGGAGAACTTCCGTGTCCCGGCGCCTGCGCGGTTTGAGCGCCGAGCGCCGTGGCGGCAAGCCCCGCGCCGGTACCCGTCACGAAGCTTCGCCGCAGCATATGCTCGATCGACATAGATCCGGCCTCCTGTATCTCGACCGCAGCGTAACAGCGCTCGGGGAACGGCACAATTCAATTCTTCTGAATCGATTGTTCAGTTTGGCGCGAGGAAAGCGACTGGGTTGCTGATGGATTGCAGAACGCCACTTCACCCACCGACTTCCTGCAACTTCTCCGGAAACGCGCTATGATGACGTCCACTTGCTTGCAGTCCTTAAGACCGACACGGTTCTATGGTAAGCACCGGCAACCTCCGTGGCTGAGCTGCTCCAGTTTTCGCTGATCGCTTTCACGTCGATCTTCGTCCTGGTGGACCCGTTCGCGGCCATTCCAGCATTCCTGGTGATGACGAGCGATTCCACCCGTGCGCGACGCCGCGGCATGGCTCTGCGGGCAGCCTGGACCTGCTTCACAGTCCTGGCCGTATTCGGCCTCGCGGGAAGCTACATCTTTAACTTGTTTGGAATTACGCTCCCCGCATTCAAAATTGCGGGTGGCATCATCCTCGGGCTTATCGGGCTCGACATGATTCAAGCACGACGTTCGCCGACGAAAGAAACACCCGGAGATACCGAAGAGAGCCTGGAGAAGGAGGATGTGGGGATCATTCCGCTGGGTATACCCATGCTGGCCGGGCCGGGATCCATCTCGACCGTAATGGTTCTTATGTCGCAGGCCGCAGACTGGAAACACGGCGGCATAATCTTTTCCGCGATCGCGTTCACGTCGGCGATCTCGTTTGTCGTTCTCGCGGCTGCGGATCGCGTCCGGTCGTTCTTGGGGGAAACCGGCATCCGCATTCTGACGCGGATGATGGGTCTGCTGCTCACCGCTATTGCAGTGCAGTTCGTTCTGAACGGTCTGAAGGACCTGGGAGTGGTGCGCTGACGAGCGACACGCTTCGGGGGCAAGGTGTTTAGAGCTGATCCAAAGAAGACCGCGTTAGCACTGCGCCAACCGGCGCGCCTGCCCGACATCACAGGAACCGGTCGAGACCTTTCGCCTTCCATACCGGGTTTGACTCCGGGCGCAGCAAATACTTGATAAAGGCGGATGCGTCGTCGCGATGTGTCGCTCTGGAAGAAACCGCGGTGGCCATATCGATCCAGGCCCCGAGCTGACGCGGGAGAGGTCCCACGAGTTCGATCTGTTTGTAGGGAAGGATTTCGCAGATCGCCTGAAGGGCCATGTCGCCTTCCCCGCGCACCAGTGCCTGCCCGCCCTCGCCTTGCGTGCTGACGGGACTATTGACGCCGCTGAACTCGGGCCGCTTGACTACTTTGTCCTCGATTACCTTCGCCACCATGCTGCCGCCGGCGGGGTTCGAACGCATCACGGCTTTGGCGCCACGCAGCGCGGCGGCCAGTTTTTCGACTGTCGAGATATCGGGGTGCGGAGCGCCCGCGCGCACGGCAAGACCCATTTCAGAGCGGCCCAGGGGCAAGAACGTTCCCGCAACGACGCCGCCGTCCAGAGACAAGGTGGTCATCAGCTCGAAGGGCAACATGATTACATCCGCCGGCGGATTGTCGGTCTTGACGGCAGTGACGATGCGCCCCATCCCGACTAACGTGATGGCAACCTTTTTGCCCGTCTCCTTGGTATAAGCCGCGGCCAGATCCAACAAGCCGGCGTTATACACCACGCCAGGCGCCAATACTCGAATGTCGGCAGCGGCATAACCGGCATCGGGCCCTTGAGCAGGGAGGAGCCCCGGCACCAGCATCATGATGACAGCGGGCGAACAAAAACGGCGCATATTCATTTCCTCGATCTGGCGGACTCAGCGGACGGCGCCAGGCGCGCGTTCCAAGCGAGCGGCGTCGCGCCAGCCCGCAAGCAACGTCTCTGTCATATCACTTCCTAAGGACCGGGACAAGGGTGCGATCGGGAAGGAGCGAAGCGAACCCAATCCTGTCGCTGTTCGCTTGACACCGGCGAGACCAGCATGATAGCGTACGCACATTCGGCTCGCGGGGATCTCGGCATTGAATTTTGTTATTGCCGTTAGCCGCCCGAAGGGGGTTCGGCGCCGGCCAAAATTTGAATCTGGAGGGCACGTCACATGAGACTCTACACAACCGTTTTGGCCGCTGGTCTCAGCTTAATGGCCGGAGCGATTCCTCTCGCCGCGCATCATTCATTTGCCGCCGAGTACGATTCCAACAAGCCCATCAAGGTTACGGGAGTGGTTACCAAGATGGAGTGGATGAATCCCCATGCGCGTTTTTACGTGGATGTGAAAGACGCCGACGGCAAAGTCACGAACTGGAATTTCGAGTTGGGCGCGATTCCCGTGCTGCTGAAGCAGGGCTGGCGGAAGGATTCGTTGAAGGTCGGAGACTCGGTCACTGTCGAAGGTTTGATGGCGAAAGATAGCTCCAGCAACGCGAATGCCCGGAGCGTTGTACTGGCCGACGGCCGCCGCGTGTTTGCTGGATCCTCTTTCAACGAGGGCGCCGCACCGAATCAGTAGGAGGGGGACCCACGTGCGCCATACAGCCTTGTGCTTAGGGATTGCGGCATTTCTTTTAGGCGCCGCTCTGGCCCAAAATCCGGCCGCGCCTCCACCGGATGGCCGGGGCCGCGGACGCGGCGCTCCCAAGAAGGGTCCGCCGGGTCCGTTACCGCGTATGGCCGATGGGAAGCCCGACATTACCGGAATCTGGAACGGGTTCGGCGGGAGCGGCCAGCCGGGAGCGGACATGCTGCCCTGGGCCGCCAAGATTGTCGAGGAACGCAGGGCCAAGCAAGGCGCGGAAGATTACGAGGCCCGGTGCCTGCCCGGTGGACCGCCGCGCGCAGCCCCTTACCATACCGCTTTCTTTGCCACACCCAAACTGGTTGTGATGCTGTTCGAAGGCAACACCCACATGTACCGCCAGTTCTTTCTCGACGGCAGCAGTCACCCAAATAATCTGAAACCCACTTTCTACGGCGACTCGCGCGCGCATTGGGATGGCGACACGCTGGTAGTGGACACCGTCAGCTTCTTCGAAAAATCCTGGTTCGATTTTCCCGGTACCCCTCATACCAAGGCCATGCACGTGATCGAAACGTTCCATCGCATCGACTACGGAAACATGGAAATGGATGTCACGATCGAGGACCCGGGCGTTTTCACAAAACCATTGACCTTCCATCGAACCACGACTCTCGAACCGAGCTTCGAAATGACTGAGTACGTGTGCAACGAGAACAACCAGGACCCCGGCCACCTGGATGCCGCTTACAAGCTGGATTCGGCCGCGGCAAAGCGAAAGGCCGAGGGCGTTCCCCCTCCCGCGGCGCGCAAGCCGCCTGCGCCGCCCTCGGGTCCGACACCTCGCAGCCCGGAAGATGGCAAGGTGGATTTGTCTGGTGTTTGGGTTCCCACCAGTACGTTGTTGCCCAACGACCCGCCGTATCAGCCCGCGGCGCAGAAGCTCTACGACGAGCGAAAAGCCAACAAAGGCAAGGATGATCCCGAGCGCTTCTGCCTGCCCAACGGCGCGGTGCGCATCAATCCCCTGCCCTACAAGATCGTCCAGAGAAAAGAGCAGATCGTCCTGCTGTGGGAAGGGAACACGCACAGTTACCGGCGCTTCTTCCTCGACGGGCGTCCGCATAACCTGGACATCGAGCCCGAGAGCTGGACGGGCCAGTCCATCGGCAAGTGGGAAGGCGATACTCTTGTTGTCGACACTGTCGGTTTCAACGACAAGACCTGGCTCGATTCCACCGGAAAGCCCCACAGCGACGCGATGCACCTGATCGAACGCTATCGCAGGCCGGATCTGGGCCACCTCAATGTGGAACTCACGATTGAGGACGCAAAGGTGTTGACGAAGCCCTACAGTTTCAATCGCACCTTCACACTCGCGCCGACCTGGGAACTGCAGGAATACGTCTGCCAGGCGCTTCTCGACGGAATTTACGAATAAGCCTTGCGGAGAAGCTCACTTCTGGCGTTTTGCGACGAGCTCTTCCGTAGCTACATCGGCCACTTTCGGGTGAATTTGATCGCGCCGCCGGAAACCTTGCCGGTGTACTCGATGCGCAGAGGCATGCCCTGGAAATTTGGCGGGGAACTCAGCCGCCGATCGAATACATTGGCCGCGGCGGCGCCACAAACCGTGTCGAATTGATCTCGTGGCCGATCCACTTGCCGGCCACATTGCGGCGAATCAATGCGGCAATCTCATCGTCCGGGGCGCCTGAGCGCAGCAATGTTTTCACATTGTCTTCTTCGATCGCAAACAGGCAATAGCGAAGGTGGCCGTCGGCAGTCAGACGCAGCCGGTTGCAGTTGAGGCAGAAGGGACGGCTGACGGAAGCGATAAGTCCGATCCGTCCCACGCCGTCGGCAAACTGATATTCAGAAGCAGGGGCGCGCGGGTCGGGATCCGGCACCGGGACCAAGGGCGAGATCTCGCGGCTGAGCATTGCCACAATGTCGTCCGCCAGCAGCACCTTGCTACGGTCCCACAGGCTCTGCGCGTCCAGCGGCATGAACTCGATGTACCGCACCTCGAAGCCGTTTTCGCGCGCGAAACGCGCCAAAGGAACGATGTCCGGCTCCACCAGATTCTTTACGGCCACCGCATTGATCTTGATCTTGGAGTAGCCGAGTTGCCTGCAGAGCGCCAAACCCTCCAGCACCTTGTCGATCTCGTCCCGCCGCGTGATCTGCAAAAACCGCTGCCGGTCCAGGGTGTCCAGATGGACGTTGATGCGCCGCAAGCCCGCCCGATAGAGTGGCTCCGCCAGCTTGGGCAGCAGCACACCATTGGTTGTAAGCGCCAGATCCTGAATGCCGGGAATCGCGCACAACCGCTGAATCAGTGTTGGCAGATCGCGCCGCACCAGCGGTTCGCCGCCCGTAACCCGCAACTTGCGAATGCCCAGCCCCACGGCGATCCGGACGAAGCGTTCGATCTCTTCGAAATCCAGAATCTCGCGGCGCTCCACGAAATGCACATCCGTTTCGGGCATGCAATAGAAGCACCGGATATTACAACGGTCGGTGACACTGACCCTGAGGTTATCGTGCACGCGGCCAAAGGAATCGGTCAATGGGAGGGCAGCCATCTTATCTCACCGCGAGCATACGCTCCAGCGGAATCAGCGCGCGCCGGGCGATTTCGGGCGCTACCTCTACCCGCGGCTCGAGCGTGAGCAGAGATTCACGCAGCTTCTCCAGGGTATTCAGTTTCATGTACGGGCACTCGCTGCAATTGCAGTTCTCGTTGGCCACGTAATAAAACTGTTTGTAAGGCGCCACTCGCTTCAGCGAGTAATTGACGCCGCTCTCCGTCATCACGATGAATTCCGATGCCGGACTATCCGCGCACCATTCGATGATGGCGGAAGTGGAACCCACGAAATCGGCCAGAGCCAAAACGGTTTCCGGGCACTCCGGGTGGGCCACTACCATTGCTTCCGGATGCTCCAGTTTGGCCTCGATCACCCGCCGCGCCGGAAAGGTAGCGTGCACCATACACGTGCCCTGCCAGATCTGCATGTTTTGCCGGCCGGTCTGCCGCTGCACGTAATTCCCAAGGTTCCGGTCCGGAAGGAACAGGACCGGTTTTTCGGGCGGTATTGAGTTGACTATATTCACGGCATTCCGCGACGTGCATAGGATGTCGCTCTCGGCCTTCACCTCGATTGAGGTGTTAATGTAACTCACGATCACGTGATCCGGATTCTGCCGCCGGAACGCGCGAATCGGCTCCACAGGACAGCTTTCCACCAGACTGCAACTGGCCTCCCGATCCGGCGCCACCACTACGCGGCTCGGGTTCAAAACCTTGGCAGTCTCCGCCATAAACCAGACGCCGCAAAATGCGATCACCTTCCCGTCTACCTCGCGCGCTTTGCCGGCCAACTCGAGGCTGTCGCCCACCACGTCCGCCAATTCCTGGATCTCCGGCTCCTGGTAATGATGGGCGAGAATAATGGCTTTCCGCACCTGCTTTAAATCGAGAATCTCTTCGGCGATACTGGCTACGGCTGGCATTGGGGGAGATTGTGGGGTTCGAGACCAGTGTAGCAAACCCGTCATAATGGGATCAGTGCGGGTCCTCCTGATTTCCACCTATGAACTGGGACGCCAGCCTTTTGGATTAGCTTCTCCGGCCGCCTGGTTGAAAGAGGATGGCCACGATGTCGTGCTAGCCGATCTTTCGCGAGGCCCCCTTCCGGTGAAGGCTGCGAGCGAGGCGGAGTTCATCGGCTTTTTTCTGCCGATGCATACGGCCACTCGCCTGATCCTGCGTGTGGTGGAACGTGTGCGGTCGATCAACCCCTCCGCGTATCTCTGCGCATACGGCCTCTATGCTCCGCTGAATCAAGACCTGTTGTGCCGCGCCGGCGTGAACGCCGTGATCGGCGGTGAGTTTGAGAAACCCCTTGCCGATCTGGTGCGCGAGGCCGCGCCCCAGCCGCTGATCTCTCTCGGGCGGCAGCAGTTCCGCGTGCCCGACCGCACCGGACTGCCGCCGCTTGCCAGCTATGCCCAACTGGTAGTGAACGGCGATACCAAACGTGTCGGATACACAGAGGCAAGCCGCGGCTGCAAGCATTGGTGCCGCCATTGCCCCGTCGTTCCGGTCTATCGCGGTTCGTTCCGCATCGTGCAGCGGGAAATCGTTCTCGAAGACATACGCCGCCAGATCGCCTTGGGCGCGCAGCACGTCACCTTCGGAGACCCCGATTTCTTCAATGGCCCGGGGCACGCTCTGAAGGTCATCGAGAGCTTGCACTGCGAATGGCCCACGCTCACCTACGATGTGACGATCAAGATCGAGCACATGCTCAAGCACCGCGAATTGCTCCCCGCGCTCAAGGCGACGGGCTGCCTGTTTGTGACCAGTGCGGTAGAGTCTTTGGACGACGCTGTGCTCGAGAAGCTCTCCAAAGGCCACACGCGCGCCGATTTTCTCGAGGCGTTGTCGCTCAGCCGCGCGGCCGGCCTGCCCCTGGCGCCTACGTTCATACCATTCACACCATGGACCACGCGCGAATCGTACCAACGCTTTCTGCGAGATCTCGTGGAACTTGACCTCGCGGATCAGGTGGCGCCCATCCAACTCGCGATCCGTCTGTTGATTCCCGAAGGCTCTTTACTGTTGGAACAGCCCGAGATCCGCGCCCTCGTGGAACCGTTTGATGCGCATGCGCTGTGTTATCCCTGGCGTAGCCGCGAGAGCGGCCTCGACATTCTGCACGCCTCGATTCAGGAATTGCTCAAGCGCGAGGAGGGCCGCCGCACCCGCCAGGAACTGTTCCGCCTGATCTTGCAGCTTGCTGAAGCCGGCCCGTTCCCGGAGGGCGATCCGCGCCCGTCCCGTGCCACTATTCCTTATCTGACTGAGCCCTGGTACTGTTGAGCGGAACCCACCGAAGAGCAGTTCGCTCTTGTATGATCGCTCTCACATCTCCAGCTTCCCGCGATAGCCAAGGTCTTTGACTCGGAACTCTACTTCGCGTTCCGGAAATGATTTTCGCCTTTCCTTCTCGCCGTCGTGCAGTTCATAACGCCAGGCTGCTCATCGTTCACCGGTACTCCTCTTGCAACTCTTCCAGCGCCGCTGCCCCCGGGCAGAGTTTTTCGTAGGGAAGCTTCGTGAGTGCGAAATTGGGCGTGCCGCTCAGTTCGTGCAGATCGGGCACGGTCTCGTCGATATACAGGATGCCGGTCACGATTTCGCCTTTGCTCTGCCGCTCCTGCAGGAAGCTGAACACTTTTTCGCGATCCGTCGGATCGTAGTCCGGTGGCACGCCTTTGAACGACACCATGCTGCCATCGTGCATGGTTACGTTGACCGCGCCATTCTGCCCGATGGTCGCCAGAATCTCGGAGGCCTCCGGAATGAAATCCGTCTCCGTAGCCGCACGCGCCTGGTTCCGCACATGCATGTAGCTTTTCGTCGAGCCTTCATGATCGTTGAAGGTGACGCAGGGCGAAAGCACGTCCACCAGGGCAAAGCCGCGGTGTGTCATGGCGGCCTTCAGAATGGGCACAAGCTGCTCTTTATCGCCCGAGAAGCTGCGCGCGATAAAGGTCGCTCCCAGGCTCAACCCCAGGGCTACCGGATCGATGGGCGCCATCCGGTTAGGCTCCTTCCGTTTGCTCTTTGAGCCCACGTCGGCCGAGGCGGAGAATTGTCCTTTCGTCAGACCATACACACCATTGTTCTCGATGACGTAAACCATCTTGAGGTTGCGGCGAATGGCATGGCAGAGGTGGCCGAGGCCAATGGAGAGCGAGTCGCCGTCGCCCGAAATGCCGATATACGTCAGCTCGCGGTTGGCCGCATTCGCACCAGTGGCGATCGGAGGCATGCGGCCGTGCGCGGCGTTAAAGCCATGCGCGCCGCTGACGAAATAAGCCGGCGTCTTCGACGAGCAGCCGATGCCACTGACTTTGGCGATCATGTGCGGCGGCAGAGCCGATTCCCAGATGGCGCGCACCAGCGCGGCGGTAATCGAATCATGCCCGCAGCCCGCGCACAGCGTGGACATCGACCCCTCGTAGTCGCGAACCGTGAGCCCCAACTCGTTCCGCCGCAGGCTGGGATGGATGACTGTCGGCTTACTGATGGACGGCATTTTTCCACTCTCCCATCTGGCTGGCGATGCCTTCGATCACGTGCTTGGCGCTGAGCGGGAAACCGCCGTAGACCAGCACCGACCGCAGCTTTTCTTTCACTGCGCCCGTTTCGTTAGTCAACAGCACTTTCAGTTGCGCATCACGGTTCTGCTCCACCACGAAGCAGACGTCGTGATCGCGAAGGAACGCCTCTACACTCTCTCCGAACGGGAACCCGCGCACACGCAGGAAATCGGCTTCAATACCGATGCGCGCGAGTCCATCCAGAGCTTCGCGCACCGCCAGATCGCAGCCTCCAATCGTCACCACGCCGATCTGCGCGCCCGGCCGCTTCACGATCAGCGGCTCGGGAACAAACTTCGCGGCCGCTTTGTGTTTGCGCGCCAGCCGGTCCACCACTTCCTGGTATTCCTCGGGAATTTCAGTGTAAGCGCCGGTTTTGGTGTGGCCCGACCCCCTGGTGAAGTACGCCGCCCGCGAATCGACTCCCGGGAGCGTGCGTGCCGCCACGTGGTTCTCGTCTTCATTGCTATAGCGCAGGAATTGCGAAATCTGCTCTAACTCTTCGGCGCTCACAACGCGGCCGCGATCCGGACGGTAGGAGTCATCCCAGCGCAAGCGCGGCACAACCCAGTCGTTCATCCCGATATCGAGGTCCGACAGCATGAAAACCGGGGTCTGAAAGCGTTCCGCCAAATCGAAGCTCTTCACCGCAAACTCGAAGCATTCCGCCGGATTCGCCGGAAACAGCAGGATGTGCTTGGTGTCGCCGTGCGAGGCATAGGCGCATTCGAGCAGGTCGCCCTGCTGGGTGCGCGTAGGCATTCCGGTGGAAGGTCCCACGCGCTGTATGTCCATAATCACCGCGGGGATCTCCGCATAATAAGCCAGCCCCAGCAGTTCGTTCATCAGCGAGATGCCGGGGCCGGACGTGGACGTGAACGCCCGCGCCCCGTTCCACGAAGCGCCGATCACCATGCCGATGGCCGCCAGCTCATCTTCGGCCTGCAGGATGATGCAGTTGTTTCTGCCTGTCTCCGGATCCTGCCGGTACTTATCGCAAAACTCCTTGAACGCGTCCATCACCGAGGTAGAGGGCGTGATCGGATACCAGGCGGCCACGGTTGCGCCGGCGTAAACGCACCCCAGCGCCGTGGCAGTGTTTCCGTCGATCAGGATCTTGTCCCGGTTCGCATCCATTTTTTCCAGGCGGAACGGCAGCGGGGCGAAATATTCTTTGGCGTAGTCGAGTCCCAGCCGCAGCGCCTTGCGATTGGATTCGCGCAGGGCTTTCTTGCCGGCGAATTTCTCGTCCAGCAGCTCTTCCACCACGTCCATATCGATATGCAATATGGCAACCAGCGCGCCGGCATAGGCGATGTTTTTCATGAGAACGCGCTCGCGGGGCTCGCGGAAATTCTCATTGCACATTGCCGCCAGCGGCACGCCCAGAATGGCGATGTCCTCGCGGCGCAGGTGCGGGTCCAGCGGCCAGGTGGAATCGTAGAGCAGGTAGCCGCCTGCGCGCACCTCGCGCACGTCGCGCTCGTAAGTCTGCCCGTTCATCGCCACCACCAGGTCGTAATCCAGCGCGCGCGCCGTGTTGCCGGCCTTGTTGACGCGGATTTCATACCAGGTGGGCAGACCTTGAATGTTGGATGGGAACAGATTTTTGCCCGAGACCGGGATCCCCATCCGGAAGATGGCTTGCATCAGCAAACCGTTAGCGCTGGCCGAGCCGGTGCCGTTTACGTTGGCGAGCTTAAATGCGAAATCGTTAATGCGGATCTCTTTCCGCTCGGGTGAGGTGACGTCGGGGTCAACTATTGATTGTGGCAAGTACTGGCCTTCCTGCATATGGAATTTCGAGGTCAAACTTCTGCATGTCCCAGGCCGCGGTAGGGCAGCGCTCGGCGCACAAACCGCAGTGCACGCAGAGATCCTCGTCCTTGAGCATGAGCCGTTTGGTCTGCGGAAGTGGGGTGGAAGCAAAAACGTCTTGGTCCAGGTTGTTGGCGGGCGCCGAAAGGCGCTGCCGGATCTCTTCTTCCTCGGCGTCCGGCGCGATCGTGAGGCACAGCAGCGGGCAGACGTCGATACAGGCATCGCATTCGATACAGCGCGCCGCGTAAAAGACGGTTTGGATATCGCAGTTGAGACAGCGCTGCACTTCACGCGCCGTCTGCGCCGGATTGAAGCCGAGCTCCACCTCGATGTTGAGCTGCTCGAAGCGTACCGCGAGATCCACGTGCTGCATCTTCTGTCGCGTAGCCGGGTTGTAATCGTTGTGATAACTCCACTGGCCCAGCCCCATCTTTTGGCTGACCAGGTTCATGCCCTGGGCGGGACGTTCCGAGGTCGGAGTTCCTTCGCAATAATTGTGGATCGAGATGGCGGCCTGGTGGCCGTGCTCCACCGCCCAGATGATGTTCTTCGGCCCGAACGCCGCATCGCCTCCGAAGAACACATTGGGAAGGGAGGCTTGCATCGTGACCTTATCTACAACCGGTTCTTCCCACTTGTTGAACTCCACGCCTAAATCGCGCTCGAACCACGGAAAGGCGTTTTCCTGCCCAATCGCCAGAATCACATCGTCAGCGGGCAGAAACACGGTGTCGATAACCTGGGAGTTCTTGGCGCCCTTGTCCCACTCGAGCCGTTCGAACTCCATGCCCTTGAGCTGGCCGTCTTCCACGACAAAGCGCTTGGGAGCATGATTCACCAGGATCCCGACACCCTCTTCCTCAGCGTCGTCCAGTTCCCAGGGCGATGCCTTGAAGAATCCGCGCGGGCGGCGCGCCATCACCTTGATCTCCCTCGCTCCCAGGCGCCGCGACGAACGGCAGCAGTCCATCGCCGTGTTGCCTACGCCGATAATGAGCACTTTCTCGCCGATCGAATCCACGTGACCGAACGCGATCGACTCCAGCCAGTCGATCCCGATGTAGATCCGATCGGTGTCGTGCCGGCCGGGGAGTTCCAGTTCTTTACCGCGTGGCGCGCCGCTGCCCACGAAGATCGCGTCGTATCCTTCCTTGAGCAGCGCCCGCATGCTGGTGACCGGCGAGTTGTAACGGATATCGACTCCCATATTCAGGATGTAATCGATCTCCTCGGTAAGCACGCGTTCAGGCAGACGGAAGGCCGGAATGTTCGTGCGCATCAGCCCGCCGGGCTTATCGTACTTCTCGTAAATGACGATTTCGTAGCCCAGCGGCAGAAGGTCGTTCGCCACTGTGAGAGAGGCGGGACCTGCGCCGATACACGCGATGCGTTTTCCGTTTTTCTTTTCTGGAATGCGGGGAAGGAATCCGGTAATATCGTCGCGATGATCGGCGGCGACGCGCTTGAGCCGGCAGATAGCCACGGGTTTGCCGTCAACCCGCCCGCGGCGGCACGCCGGTTCGCACGGGCGGTCGCACGTGCGGCCCAGAATGGCCGGGAACACGTTCGATTCCCGGTTCAACATGTAGGCTTCGGTATATTTGCCTTGCGCGATGAGCCGGATGTATTCCGGAACGTTGGTGTGGGCCGGACATGCCCACTGGCAATCTACAACTTTGTGGAAGTAGTTCGGGTCATCCGTATTGGTCCGTTGCAACCGCAATTCCTCCCTATGCCGCACACTTCGGCGGCATGGCGCAGCACATTCATTCTACATCCGGGGGAGGGGACTGCGGGAATCTGACTCTACTAACCAAAATGATCTGCGAGTCGTCCGCTTGCTTACGCGCGCGGCTCTGAAACGAGCGCTCACACCGAGCCGCGACCGTGAGGAAGCGGTAGGCCAAACGCCCCTCTCGGCATTCTCCTAACTGCGCAAAGCGTGGAGTTGCAGAACGGTCACCAGTACCCGCGATATGTAACCATAGATCTCGAAACCAGAAACTGGAGTCACGATGAGAGCGGATTTGCTGCGATTCAACGGCGCTATCGAGCGGGATCCCGCCATCGATGCGTGGATGAAAGAGCATGCGGGTGAGTTGGGGGCCATCGCGCATCGGTGGTTTGAGGTGATGCGAAACTGCGGGGACGAAGTCCGGGAGCTCGTGCATGACGGCTGTCCGGTTGCATGCCTGGGAGATGCGCCCTTCGGTTACGTCAATGTATTCACTTCGCACGTAAACGTGGGGTTCTTCCACGGCGCGGCGCTGCCGGATCCGGCACGGTTGTTGCAAGGCGCTGGCAAGTTCATGCGCCATGTGAAGCTGCGGCCGGGAACTGCGACAAACGCGGCAGCCCTAAACAGGCTCATCGATGCGGCGTACTCGGATATCAAGGCGCGCGTCGAACATGGATAACGGCCAGTTGGTCCACTATAATTAGACGCCGGAGGGAGGAATCTATGTGGAGATACGCTTGTGGAATCGCTGTGATTGCGGGGCTGTTGTCGTTGCCAGGCTCGGCCCAGACGCCCGCTGCGGGCAACGACGCCGAAAGAGATGCTGCCCGCGCTGCGCAGGGATACGCTCCGGTTAGATTGTGGGAGCGCCCGGACGTACGCGCCACACGGGTCGAGATCAAGCCGATGGGAGTGCGCGCCGTGCATCAGCATGACGACGTAAAGTTTCACCTGTTCATTCCCCTGACGGGAAAACTGCAGGTCACGATTGGGTCTGACAAACCCGTGGACGCGCCGGTGGGAGAGGCGTTCTACATCAAGGGTGGGACTCCTCACGGATTCAGGAATCTCGGTTCCACGCCAGCGATGGTGATGGAAATTTTTGTGAAGAACGGCTCAACCGCCAGCCTGGATGCCGCGGGGGCGCTGGCGGCCGCACTGCAAGCTTCACCATCGCGGACCGTTTCGGACGTTCGGTGACGTATTTCCCCTCCGATCGGTATGAATCGCCCTCTCAATGCTGGCTGCCGCGCAGGGGCACAAAGCGGCAGAGCGTCGCGATGCGCGAGTCGAGGTTGCCGCCTGTTTTGAAAACCACGCGCAGTTCCTGATCGTCGGTGGGACCCACTGGGATCACCAGCCGACCGGGTTCGCGCAGTTGGCTCAGGAGGGCAGCGGGGATCTCCGGCGCAGCGGCAGCCACTGAGATCGCATCGTAGGGAGCGCGCGGCGGATACCCCAATGATCCATCCCCGCCGATCACCAGTACGTTACGATGGCGCCCTGTACGCGTCAGGTTCTCGCGCGCAAAATCGGCCAGTGCCGGGATCAATTCGATGGTGATCACCTCCGCGGCCAGCGCGCCCAGAACCGCCGCAGCATAGCCCGAGCCTGTTCCCACCTCGAGCACCGTTTCCGTGCCTTTCAGTTCGAGCACTTCGGCCATAAGGGCCGTCATGTAGGGTTGTGAGATGGTCTGGCGGAATCCGATCGGAACCGGATCGTCCTGATACGCGAAGACCTGGGCTTCGGGCCGTACGAACTCCTCGCGCGGAATCTCGCGCATGACTTGCAGCACGCGCTCATCTTGAATCCCGCGGTGGCGGAGTTGCGTCTCCACCATCTCGCCCCGCTCCGCAACTAAATCCGGAGCCACTTCCGCCCTGACTCTATAATAGCTTTGTGCCTCATCACGTGACTCTCATTCCCGGAGATGGCATCGGCCCGGAAGTAGCCGAAGCCACAATGCGGGCTGTGGAAGCCACGGGCGTAGCGATCGAATGGGAACGCGTGGAGGCGGGCGTTACCGCTCTCGAAGAATACGGAGAACTGCTGCCCGGCGAAGTCTTTGCCTCTCTCGAATACAGCCATGTGGGATTGAAAGGCCCCACCACCACGCCAGTTGGCGGCGGTCATCAGAGCATCAATGTCGCGCTGCGTAAGAAACTCGGACTCTACACCAATTTTCGTCCGGTGCGCATGCTGCCCGGGTTGAAGACCCGCTTCCACGATGTGCCTGTCAACCTCGCCATCTTCCGCGAGAACACTGAAGACCTGTATTCCGGCCTGGAACATGAAGTGATTCCGGGCGTGGTGGAGAGTCTCAAGATCATCACCCAGCATGCCTCCATGCGCATCGCGCGGGCGGCCTTCGAATACGCCAAGCGGGAAGGACGCTGCAAGGTCGCGGCAATTCACAAAGCCAACATCATGAAAATGAGCGACGGCCTGTTCCTGCAGTGCTGCCGTGAAGTGGCCGCGCACTTTCCCGCAATCGAGTACAGCGAACTGATCGTCGATAATGCGTGCATGCAACTGGTTATGCGCCCGCAAGCGTTCGACCTGCTGGTGCTGCCGAATCTCTATGGCGATATCATCTCCGACCTGGCGGCGGGCCTGGTGGGCGGCCTGGGCATCGTACCGGGCGCGAACCTCGGCGACCACTGCGCCATCTTCGAAGCCGTGCACGGCACCGCTCCCGACATCGCCGGCAAGGAGCTGGCAAATCCTACCGCGCTTATGCAATCGGCGGTCCTGATGCTGGCGCACCTGGGAGAGCGGGAAGCTTCCGCGCGGCTTCAGAGCGCCTTGGAGCATACCTATGCCGAAGGTGAACACCTGACCAGCGACGTCGGCGGCAGCGCGTCCACCGGCGAGTTTACGGAAGCCGTGATTCGTAACATCCGTTGACCATAGCTTTAAGATTCTTTACGATACGACCGGCCCCTCCCGTCGCCTAATACTTAGGGGGCGATATGACCAAGCGTACAGTGGTGCTGGCGGCGAGCGGGGCCGCCCTGGTTGTCGGATTGGGCGCCTGGGGCGCCTTCCGGCGTTCCGGCGCGGGGCAGTTCCGCACAGTTCCCGTAGAATGCGGCGATATCGCGTACACGGTATCGGCTACCGGCGCTCCCAATGCCGTTGTTACGGTGCTGGTCGGTTCCCAGGTTTCGGGGAACATTCAGGCGCTCTACGCCGATTTCAACACTAAAGTTCATAAGGACGAGGTAGTGGCGCGCATCGATCCGCAGATTTTCCAGGCGCGCGTGGACCAGGCCCGCGCCACGCTAAACGTGGCACAAACGGCCGTGATCAACGCGCAGGCGGTGATCGAAAAAAGTCACGCCGATGTTTCGAGCGCCCAGGCCTCTGTGGCGAACGCCAAAGCGAATGTGGTGCGCTACCAGTCTGCCGTCACCGACGCCAAGACCAAGCTGGCCCGCCGCGCGCAACTGGTGAGTGAAGGCGTGCTCTCGCGCGAGGATGGCGATACGGCGCAGGCGACCTACGATCAGGCAGTGGCCAACCTGGACGCCGCCCAGGCCCAGGTGACCGCCTCCCAAGGCTCCGTGAGCGCCGCGCAGGCGCAAGTCCGCGTCGCGGAAACTCAGTTAGCTTCGGCCAAAGCGCAGGTCGACCAGGCGCAGGCTGCGCTCGCACAGGCGCAGGCCGATCTCGATCACACCTTTATCCGCGCCCCGGTGGATGGCGTAGTGGTTTCGCGCAACATCGATGTCGGCCAGACTGTCGCCGCCAGCCTCCAGGCTCCTACGTTGTTTTCCATCGCGCAGGATCTCACCAAGATGCAGGTGGATACCAACGTCTCCGAAGCCGACGTCGGGCGTGTGCGGGTGGGCATGCCGGCCACATTTACGGTGGATGCCTATCCGGGCCAGGTGTTCCATGGCTCGGTTTCGGCCATACGCAAAGCCGCCATCAACGTGCAAAACGTCGTCACCTACGATGTCGTGCTGGCGGTCTCCAATCCCGATCTGAAGCTCTTTCCGGGGATGACGGCCAACGTCAAAATCCTTGTGGATCAGCACACCAACGTGCTGAAAATTCCCAACGCGGCGCTCCGCTACCGGCCCGCTGACACCGTGAGCAAAACCAAAGTACGCGACGGCTCGAAAGAAGTCTGGATCCTGGACGAAGAAAGTAAACCCAAGCCCGTTCATATCTCGCTGGGCCTTTCCGACGGCGCGTATACCGAAGTCACCCGCGGCGATCTCAAAGAAGGCGACCGCGTCATTGTGGCCTCGTTCTCCAAGAAGGAAGCGAACGGGTCATCGGGTTCGCCCTTCAGCGGCGGCCGCCCCGGAATGGGCGGCGGGCGCGGAGGCTTCTGACGATGGCCGCGATGATCGAGATCCGAAGCCTGGTGAAGGATTACACGCTGGGTGAATTGCGGGTCCACGCGCTAAAGACGGTATCGCTGGACATCGAACGCGGCGAATTCGTGGCCATCATGGGACCCTCGGGGTCGGGCAAGTCGACCCTGATGAACATTCTGGGATGCCTGGATAAGCCGACGGCCGGCACCTACAAATTGGATGGAACCAGCGTCGGTGATCTTGGCCGTGACGAATTGGCCGAGATCCGCGGCCAAAAAGTCGGATTCGTTTTCCAGCAGTTCAATCTTCTGGCGCGCACCAGCGCCGTGGAGAATGTCGAGCTGCCGCTGCTTTACACCAACACACCCGCGACCGAGCGGCGAAAACGCGCTCTGGCGGCGTTGCACGAAGTAGGCCTGGCGGGCCGGGAAGACCATCACCCCAGCCAGCTTTCCGGCGGGCAGCAGCAGCGCGTGGCGATCGCGCGCGCTTTGGTGAACAATCCGCGGATCATCCTCGCCGACGAGCCGACCGGCGCGCTCGATACACGCACCAGCGTCGAAATCATGTCGATCTTCCAGCGGCTCAATCGCGAGGCGGGCATCACCATGATCGTGGTGACGCACGAGCCGGACATCGCCGCGTATGCCGGCCGCAATATCCATTTCCGCGACGGCCGCCTGCAGCGCGACGTCCGTATCGAAGGGCCGCGCGACGCTGCCGCTGAGCTTCGCGCTCTGCCCGCCGAAGAAGAGGAGCCGGTGGCCGTATGAAACTGCTGGCGGCAATGCGGATTGCGCTGCGCGCCCTGCGCGTCAACCGGCTGCGCTCGGCGCTCACCATGCTCGGCATCGTGATCGGCGTGGCTGCGGTGATTGCCATGGTCGCCGTGGGCTCCGGCGCCACGGAACGCATTCAGGAACAGATTCAGGCGATCGGCAGCAACCTGATTATGGTGGTTCCCGGCAGCATCACGTCGAACGGTATCCGCCTGGGCGGCGGCGCCGGCGTGACGCTCTCCGAGGACGACGCCAAGGCGATCGCTGCCGAGTGTCCGGCCGTGGCTTCCGTTGCTCCCACCGTCCGCGGCGGCGCCCAGGTGATGAATGGAAGCAATAACTGGGCTACCGCCGTGCAAGGCACCACGCCGGACTACCTCACCATCCGCGATCAGGCCGTAGAGCAGGGGAACCCCTTCACGATGGACGACGTGACGTCGGGGGCTAAAGTCGCTCTGCTGGGCCGGACGGTGGCGCACAATCTGTTCGGCGATACCGATCCGGTAGGCCAAAGCATTCGCATCAAGAACGTGCCTTTTACCGTGGATGGGGTGCTCAGCGCCAAGGGGCAGTCCCCGCAGGGACAGGATCAGGACGATGTCATCCTCGTGCCGATCTCGACCGCCAAGCGCCACATTGTCGGCGCAAGCCAGGCCAATTCGCGTTCGGTAGCGGCCATCATGGTGCAGTCCGTAAGCTCCAGCTCGATGGACGAGGCACAGCGCGAGATCACGGCGTTGCTGCAGCAGCGGCACCGTCTGCAACAGGGGCAGGAGGACGATTTCACCGTCCGCAACTTGTCCGATGTCTTCGCCGCTCAGGAAAGCGCCGCGCGCGTGATGTCGATCCTGCTGGGCGCGATCGCCTCCGTCTCTTTGATTGTGGGCGGCATCGGCATCATGAACATCATGCTGGTCTCCGTGACGGAGCGTACCCGCGAGATCGGCCTGCGGCTGGCGATCGGCGCCAAGACCCGCGACATTCTCTCGCAGTTCCTGGTGGAAGCGGTTACGCTTTCGATTCTCGGCGGAGTAGTGGGCATACTTTCGGGCGTCGGCGCCTCGCTATTGATTTCGCATTTCGCCGGCTGGAACACCCTGGTCAGCCCGACGGCCATCGTGCTGGCATTTGCCTTCTCGGGGCTGGTGGGCGTTTTCTTCGGATATTATCCGGCACGGAAGGCCGCGTTGCTTGATCCGATTGAGGCGCTCAGGTACGAGTAGGGGGAGGGACTTCGACAGGTAATGAGTATTTTCCTGTAGGCCCTGCTTTACCGTGGCACCGCGGTGTTGCAGTACGGCGCACGGGCAGCGGTGATCGAGGCCGCAGCGGCGGCGCCGCATTTGTCCACGGGAGGTTCGGGTTTTGTGGCGGTCAAAGTTGCCACTCTGCCGTTCATCCGCCCGGCCACCTGCCAGGTTACGCTGCCGCAGTACCCTTTAAGTATCGTCAATGAACCGCTAATGCTCTCGCCGGTCTGGCTCAAGTCCCAGGTTCCACCGTTCTCTGGATCGGCCCACTTCCCGCTCACGGCTCCGCAGTTCACCGGTGCGGAGGTCCAATAGCCCAAAGGGCGAGCGAGCATCGGAGGAACCTGCCTCGGCATCGGGTCCCACCGAATCACCAGTTTGTGTTTTGAAAACAGCTCACTCAGTTCCGCGTCGCTTAGTCGGCGGGTATTCCTGTCGCCCTCGGCGTCTCCGCCGCTATAAGGGCCGCCGATGATTAGAGTTAGCCCGGTAATCGTCGCATCCAAGTGCAACTGTACGATTCCCTTTCCATCCGTCCCGGCAATTCGGTCCGCACCACCACATGTGTTGGTGCTCCAGTTGACATAAACGTCGACATTCGGCCGAGGCCGTCCTGTGGCTGTGAGAAGCTGCAGTTGAGCGGTAAAGGCCGGTACCGCCCAAGCCACTTTCACGACGAACGTTTCGTCGGCGGGAATCTTCATGCCCACGTTACTTGTGTACGCGGGCCCCGCCGGTCCGGTCCCTGCCGGTGTGTAGTAATCCAGTCCAGCGAAGTAAAGGGGCACGAGAGGAGCCACAACTTCAATAGTGCCCTGCGCGTCCGTTCGGAAGACTCCCAACGGCAGACCCTGATGGAAGCCGCAATGGTTGTGGTCCGACAAGTAAATCGACGCGCTGACAACTAGGTTTGCCTTGGGGCGTCCGTCCGGATAAAGAAAAGTGATGTGGCGTTTTATCGGCCCGTTGAGAACGACTTGGAACTCGCCTGTCGGGAGTCGTGTGGTGTTCCCTAGGGGCCCTAAAGCTCCGGTCAAATCAGCCCAGAATTTATCGGGCGGGATGTCGGGGGTCCGGAACCAGACATGTTCGCCCGCCTGAATGACTATGACATACGCGTCGGTGTTCGGATGCGGGTTCGCCTCCCGCTTCAAGCGGTCTATATCCTGCGGCACAACAGCGAGACCGTTTTCGATTGCTGCAAGTTTGAATTGCTGAACGCCATACCAGGAATCGCTGTAAAGCCAGAGCGTGCCGGAGGCAAGTCTATCCGCTGCGGCGCCGATAGCGATGACATATTGCTGTGGCGCAGACGGCTGGGCGGAAGCGGGCCGGATGAGAAGGAGACTCAGGAGCAGCAAAAACGCGTGAGCAGCGATATCCGTACCGTGTCGCGTCCTGAGAGTTCGCGACAGTGAGGAGATCATGTCCGCAGTATACAGGAAGAAGGTCGCATCACCTGGTCCGCCTTACTCATGCGCGGGCGGGCCGGCGAGGGCGCCGCACTCGCGTGACCAGCAACCTCCGAGGTGCTGGCCGCCCTCGATGCCGAGGCCAACCAGAAGTCGGGCCGGTTGTGTTTCCGCCTGGGTTGCAGTAATGTACGGAAACATGAAACGAATTCTGCTGGCTGGCCTGGCGAGTGTGCTGCTGTCGGTAACTGCGGCCCAGGCGCGAATCTCAAAGATCGTGATCGAGCGGAGGGAGTCGCCCGCCTATCAGGGGCAATCGTTCGGAGAAACCGGGCGCTATGAGCGGTTGATCGGCCGCGCCTACGGCGAACTCGATCCCAAGGCGCCGCTCAACGCGATCATCACTGACCTCCAACTGGCTCCGCGCAATGCGCGCGGGATGGTGGAGTATAGCGCCACGTTCGTGCTGATCAAGCCGCTCGATCTTGGCAAAGCCAGCGGCGTTCTGCTTTACGAGGTGCCAAACCGCGGAAATTCCGCGGTGGCTCGCGCATCCAACAATCCCGGCGCGATCGCCGATTACCTGAAGCGCGGCCATGTGGTGCTCACTAGCGGGTGGCAGGGCGACCTGGCTCCAGCCGACACCCTGCAGACGATCACCGTGCCTGTTGCGAAAAACGAAGACGGAACCAGCATTACCGGCCCCGTGCTGGCCCAGTTCAGCGATATGCCGGCGAACACCAGCACGCTCCCCATCCTGATCGGACGGACGGCGCATCCGCAGCCGCTGAGCCTGGATACCACCAAGGCTACCCTGACGCGGCGGGCGTACGATGGCAGCGCGCTGTTTCCGATTCGCGCCACCGATTGGTCATTCGCCGATTGCAGCAAGAGCCCCTTCCCGGGGACTCCCGATCCGGGCAAGGTCTGCATCAAGGGCGGCTTCAATCCGGCATACCTCTATGAGTTGGTCTACACCGCCAAAGATCCGCAGGTGCTGGGCATCGGCTTCGCGGCCACGCGTGATCTGAACGCCTATTTCAAAAGCGGTGACGCGAGCGAACTGCCGCGGAAGATGGAGTTCGCGGCGGCCTGGGGCAATTCGCAGTCGGGCAACTTTCTGCGCACACTGGTGCACCTCGGCTTTAACCAGGATGAAGCAGGCCGCATCGTCTTCGAAGGCATGAATCCGAATATCGCCGTGCGCCAACTGGCGATGAATCTCCGCTTCGCGGCTCCGGGCGGCGCCGCCGGACTGTACGAACCGGGCAGCGACGGAGTCTTATGGTGGAGCGACTATACCGATGAAGTGCGCGGCCGGCCGCGGGGCGGGCTGCTGGACCGGTGCAGCGCCAGCGGGACGTGTCCGAAGGTCGTGGAAACGTTCGGCTCCTCGGAGTTCTGGGATTTGCGCGCTTCGCCGAACCTGGTGGGTACGCGCGCCGACAGGGATATTCCGCTGCCGCCCAACGTGCGCCGGTATTATTTCCCGGGCGTAACACACGGCGGCGGTCCCGGTGGCTTCAGCACGGCGACACCTCGTCCGCCGAACCGGTGTGAACTACCAGCCAATCCGAATCCCTCGTCGGACACGTTGCGCGCGCTTATGGTAGCGCTGGTCGATTGGGTGGCGAAGGGCACGCCGCCGCCGCCCAGCCAATATCCGCGGCTGGATCAGAGCCAGTTAACTTTGCCGACGCAGGCCGCTTTGGGATTTCCGATTATTTCGGGCGTGCCGCTGCCCGACGGGAATATCAACCCGTTCTACGATTACGATTTCGGCAGGTCATTCCGCTACAACGATCTCTCGGGAGCGATCTCGATGGAGCCGCCGGTGGTCAAGCAAGTGATGATCAGCCTCGTTCCAAAAGTCGATGCGGACGGCAACGAGACATCGGGCGTAGCCAGCGTGCTGCACCAGGCGCCGCTCGGCACCTATGTCGGCTGGAATGTGTTCGCGGAAGGCTATTCCAAAGGCCGGAACTGTGGACTCGTTGGTGGTTATATCCCATTCGCCAAAACGAAAACCGAGCGCGCGGCGGCGGGCGATCCGCGCCCCTCCCTGGAGGAGCGCTACCACGATCACGCCGGCTACGTGGCACAGGTGCAAACGGCCGCCAAGAGGCTAGTGGAGCAGCGCTTCCTTCTGCCGGACGATGCCGACCGCCTGGTGCGCGAAGCGGAAGCCAGCGACGTGTTGCGCTAGATTCGAGTCCCCAGAACTTGAGAATTGGTTTCCCAGAATAGCACTGTGTGCATAGACTGAACTGGGAAGCAGTCAGCGCTCAGCAGTCAGCCACGGCCGTGAAGGATTTCCATGAATTGAAGGTCTGGCAGAAGTCCCACCAATTGACTTTGGCGGTGTACCAGACCACGACCGCTTTTCCGCGGGAACAACTGTACGGGCTGACCAGTCAACTGCGGCGATGCAGTGCTTCGATTCCGGCCAATCTCGCCGAGGGATGCGGGAGGAATGGCGATGCCGAATTTGCCCGCTTTTGCTCGATTGCAATGGGATCGGCGAGCAAGTTGGAGTATCACCTGCTGCTCGCGAAGGACCTGAAGCTCATCAAGCCAAAGGAGCACGCGGAACTGTCGCAGCGCACGATCGAGCTGAAACGCATGCTCACTGCACTGTTTCAAAGGCTGAAAGCTGACCGCTGAAGGCTCTAATCACGACTTCAAGTATTCTTGACGTAATCAGTTACGCCAAACTGAGCGCGCGCCACATCGCCACACGCTGTTCACGGATCGGGTCTTTTTCCACTTTGCTCGCATTGTTGATGACCATCGTCGGGCGGTCTTGCGGATTGAATGCCGGCCAGCGCGGAAGCTTCGCCGTGTTGGGATCGCCCGTGCGTGCGAAAGCGATCCAGGCGTCGCTGACTCTATCGGCCAGCGCCATGGCTTCCGGGCCGCCGCCCGTAAGCCGCGCGGAGATCTTGACGTTGTCGAATGCGAATGGAATTTCGATCGTGTGCGGTGATTTCAGCCGGCCGCCCTGCACGGGCGTTTCCCAGGTGAAGTAGTACAAATAAACCGGCGCTTTGCCGAGAGCCGCGCGGCGTTCCGCGATTTTCATGATCGGCGCGCCGTAGCGTTGGTCGCTGGCGATCAGGAAATAGAGTTCCGAAGCCGGCGCCTTCGGATTGGCTTTGCGGTACACGTCGATCACTTGAGGCGCGCTCTCGCCCAGCAGGTTCTGGATGCGGCTGCGCATGCCGTTCTCATCGAGCGAGAAGGCGGCCTCGTCGCTTTGCAGTGTCAATTCCGTGCGTGTGTGGCCCAGCATCAGCGGCACGTCCGTGGAAACCGCCGAGGCGGCAGGATGGAACGGGTGTTGCGGCACGGCCTTGCCGTCCACTGCGGGCGAGAAGCCGGCAGTCATCTGATCGATGCCGGCCATATCCTTCAGCACGTCAAAGTACGCCGCCATGATCTTCTCCACGGGGAGGTTTTGCAGTTCGCGTACTTGCGTCTTTTTGAGGTCCAGTTTGGTGAGGAGGCGTCCGGCTACTTTGGCGGCCGTGTCGAGGTCCACCAGTTTAATGGTCGGTCCGCTTTCGATCACCGCCCGGTGGAAGAGGCCCTTCGCGGAAGGCATCGCGAGTAGCGTGCCGACCTTGCGCCCGCCGCCGGATTGGCCGAAGATCATGACCGTGTTGGGATCGCCGCCGAAGCGCGAGATGTTGTCGCGCACCCAGCGCAGCGCCTGGACGATGTCGAGCATGCCAGCATCGCCCGACTGCCCAAAGTCGGCGCCGCCGAATTCCACCAGATCGGTGAATCCCAGGACGTTCAAGCGGTGATTCACAGTCACAACCACCACGTCGCCGCGGCGGGCCAGGTTGGCGCCGTCATATCCGGGCGCCGAGCCGGAACCGGTGGCAAAGCCGCCGCCGTGGCACCAGAACATCACGGGACGTTTGCGGCCATCGCCCACGGCGGGCGTCCAGACATTGAGCACGAGGCAGTCCTCGCCTTCCCCCGGAAGAGCCTCCCCGGCCACGGAGTTGTTACTGGTTCGGGGAACCGCGGGATTGCTCTGGGGCGCGCTCGGGCCATAGTGCAGCGCGTCCCGCACACCGGTCCAGGCCGCGGGATTGGCGGGCGGCATGAAGCGGTTTTTCCCGGCCGTCGAGGCGCCGTACGGAATGCCCTTGAAGACTTTGATCCCCTGCACGTCCACACCGCGAACTTTGCCGAAACCCGTTTCCGCGGTGACGTAGGTGGGATCGGCGGCATATGCGCGATTCCAGATACCACTCACCGGGGCCGCGAGCAGAATCGTGCCGTGCTTGAGGAATGTGCGCCGTGAGGTCATGCGAGTATCTCCTTACGTGATTCGGATGAGATTGTATCGCAAACGTTCAGAGATCGCGCAGCCACCAGCGCAGCCCGACGAACAGGAAGCGGCGATCGCGCAAAAATTCCGGCGGCTTGCCTTCAATGGCGTGTCCCAGGAACTGCAGCGCCCATCCGCCGGCGAACAGAGCCGCGGGAACACGCCACCAGCGCGGCTTGGCAAGCAGAACCGGCGCCATCGCAATCGAAAGGGCGATCGCCGGGATTCCTACTTTGTGGCAGGCGCGGTTCAGAGGATGCTGGTGGCTACGCTCGTACTGCTCGATCCAGGTGTCGATGTGTTCCATGGTTAGAAATTGATTTTTAGCCCAAACTGGAACTGCCGCGGGTCGAAGGCGGAAGTGAATGCCAGAGGCTCGGTCGGCACACCGGCGTGGCCCGCAATCGGGCGGGGCAGCGCGGCCAGGCTGAGCGTGCCTACGGTGTTATTCACGCTCTTGAAATTCGTATGGTTCAACATGTTGAAGCCTTCTGCCGTGAATTCCACGTTGCGGCGGCCATCCATGCTAAACGGGAAGCGGCGCGCCAAACGAAGATCCCATGTAAAGAAATCGGGGCCCTGGCCGATATTGCGGCCGGCTCCAAAGGGCCGGTGGGTGGTGGGGTGATTGTCGCCGAAGTTGTCGAACCCCGTCAGAATGTTGAAGGGCCTGCCTGCGCTTGCCTGAATGATCGGCGCGAGTGTAAAACCGCGCAGCCACTTGTCCTTGGCAGGCGATTCGAGAACCGCCGAAAGCACGAACCGGTGCCTCTGGTCAAAGCTGGAAAGCGCACGGTCGGCGCGGGCGTTGAGCTGATCCTGCGGCTCGAAGTCGCTGTTGAAGTCGGTGACGTCGTCAATCATTTTGCTGAAGGTGTAATTCGCGTTCACCGAGACATGATGACTGAACCGTTTGGATGCCTGCAGCATCAGCGCATGATAGAACGAACTCGCGGTGGATTCCTCGATGTTATTCTGGAGAACCGCCGGCCGGTAAAACCCGAAAGTGGGTTGGCCGCTCGCGGTTCTGCCTGTGTAGAAAATGTTCCGGTCGAGAATGCGGGGCAGGCGCATGCCGCGATTGAACTCGTAGCCCGCCGAAAAGGCCACGCTGCCGAACGCATGCTCCACTTCGAAACTGGCCTGCTGGGCGTATGGGTTGACGTAATCCTTCGTGATGCCGAATAACACCTGGCCAGCGGCGTTCGGGCCGGGATGCAAATTGAATTGCGCCAGATCCTGAACGGTGATCGTGCGATGGCCGATGACTCCTTGCGCCAGCAGCGTCTGATACACGTCGAAAGAAGTGAGCGGCTGTCCGGTTCGTGGATTCAGGAGCCCCGGAATCCCGAGCGGCGTGATGGCAATCTGCGCGATGGCGATGCCATTCAACGCCGCGGGCAGATTCGCGATCTGCGCATTGATCTGGGCGTAGTAGAGGCCATATCCTCCTCGCAGAATCGTTTTACCGTTGGCGAACGGGCTCCAGGCAAAGCCGATGCGGGGAGCGATATTGTTGGTATCGGTGTTGAGAGGCGAAGGCTCGCCTTCCACGTCATAACGCGCGCCCAGGTTCAAGGTGAAGCGCGGCGTGATCTTCCAATCGTCCTGGACGAAGAAGCCGAAGCGCTTAAACCAGGCGATCCAGTTCGGGTCGCCGAAGCCTTGCTGGTAAAGCGTCGGCAATCCCAGGTTGTAGGCTTGCAGCGCCGTAATCGGCTGGCTCAGATTGGGAATGAGCGCCTGCTGCCCGAGCGCGGTCAGCGCCGTGGCTACCGCGGTGGTCGCGTTCGGATCACCCGAAAGAAGCGGCAGCAACGCTCCCAGGGGCACCTGCGCTCCGAATGCGAAGCGGCCGCCGAAGAACGTCTCGGAAACGGCATGGTCGCGCGTGGGATTCGCATCGAAGCCCGCTTTGAGGTTGTGGCGGCCGGTGGTGTGCTGGATATTCTGCTGGAACTGCAGGTGGCGCTCGTAGCTGGTGGAGGGAAGAAAGATCTCGCGGCCGAACGAACCGTAGCCGGAGATGGTGATATCGGGCCCGTAGGGGTCGGTGGGAATGACGGACAGCTTGTCGTAATTGAACATCAGCCGGGTTTCGCTGATCCACTGCGGGTTGAGGATCTGGGTGTTGCTTACCATCACGGTCCCATCCCAAACACTGAGGCTGCGGCCCCGGTTGAATCCCACCAGCGCGCCGACCTGAATGTTCTGGTTGCGGCCGTCGGTAAAACTGGTCCGGATGAAAAAGTTGTTGTTCGGGCTGAAATGATGGTCGACCCGCGCCGATACCTGGTTGCTGAATTCGGAAAAGGGAAAGACGCCGCTGTTGTTGTTGAACAGCGCAAGCGTGGCGGGGAAGTTGGTGGTGGTCAGGTAGCGCCGCATCAGCGGGGCGAGCACTTGTAGCGAGGGCACAGGCGCCTGCGCGAAGAAGTTGGCCAATTGCTGCTGCGACTGCGTCAGCGAGGAGAAAGACGAACGATCCTGGAGGATCGGGACGAAGGACGATTCGTGGCGGTCGAGGCGCTCGAAACCGGCGAAGAAAAAGGTCTTGTCGCGGGCTATGGGGCCACCCGCCGTAGCCCCATACTGCGCGCGCGTGAAGGCCGATTTCGCGGGATCGAAGAAGTTTCTCGCCTGGATATCGCGATGCCGCAGGAACCCGAAAACGTCGCCGTGCACTTCATTGGAACCGGAGCGGCTGATGATGTTGATCGTGCCGCCAAATGAATTGCCAAACTCGGCGGTAACGCTGTTGCGGTTGATCTGGAACTCCTGCACGACCTCCTGGCTCACCGAGGGCCGCACACCGCCGGAGTTGTAATAGTTCTCCACGCCATCGATGGTGAAGTTGTTTCCGCGGCCGTTCCCGGCGCCGAAACTCACGCCCGACTGGGGCGTCTGGACGACACGATAATCCGTGCTGTCGACCAGATCATTGGTCTCCACGACGCCGGGCGAAAGCAGCGCGAAATCCAGATAGTTCCGCCGATTGATGGGGAGGTTCTCGATGCGCTGGAATTCGATGGTGCTGGCCTGCTGTGTGCGCTGCGGTTCGATGACGGGCGTCTCCGCCGCCACCGTCACCTCCGTGGTTACGGCGCCTACTTCCAGTTGGATATTGAGCGTGACGGTCTCACCCACCTGCACCGCCACGCCTTCGGTAACGCGAGTGCTGAATCCCGGAGCCTCGGCGCGTACACGGTAAGCGCCGGGCGGCAACAGGGGGATCCGGTAATCGCCCAATTCGCCGGATTGCACGCTCCGCGAGAGCCCGCGCTCGGGAGCGGAAGCTGTGACGCGTGCGCCGCGAATTGCGGCGCCTTTGGCATCCAGGATGGTGCCGGTGAGATCGCCGGAACTGACCTGAGCCTGGCCCGAAAGAATGGCGGGAAGCCAGATCATCAAAACGAACAGCAGACTTGGCCGTTTCATGAAAGAACCCCCGTAACGCCGCTTATTATAAATCCCGGCACAGTCCACGTGGATTATTGCACCGTAGCGTCCAATTCACCGCGTGCCAGCCGGACGTGGATGTGGGAATCGCGCGGCGCGGCGCCGGCGTCCTTCAAGATTCCCGATTCATTCGAGACGATGGCGTAGCCGCGTTCGAGAATACGCAGAGGGCTTAACTGCGAGAGCTTCGCCGCAAGCTGCTCGAAGGCGCTGCGCCGCCTGGCTAATCCACCGCGAATGCTGAGGCCGGCGGCCGCCTGGGCCATCTCCATGCGGCGCCGGTCGGCCGCCAGTCTCGGGCGCATGTCAAAACGGCGCAGCCGCGCTTCCAGCCCGCCGCGAGCGCGTTCCCTGGCGCCCATGGTGACACGCAGCCGCTCGCGCATGCGAAATTCCTGCTCATCGATACGCTGCAAGCCGCGCCCGATCCGGCGATGGAGCAGGCCGAGGGCCCGCTCGATTCCCTGCTGCCGCAAGCGCCGCTCCAGCATCGCCAGCCGGTAGCGCAGGCCCTGGACGAGCTTGGTTTGGGCGATGGCGATCCGCTCGAGCAGATCCTGGCGCTGCGGAACGGCCAGCTCGGCCGCGGCGGAGGGGGTCGGAGCGCGCAGGTCGGCGACAAAATCCGCGATGGTGACATCGGTCTCATGACCCACGGCGGAAATCACGGGTGGAGCACATGCCGCTATGGCGCGCGCCACTGCTTCTTCATTGAAGGTCCACAGGTCTTCGAGCGACCCTCCGCCGCGGCCCACGATTACGACGTCGGCCCACCGGGTACGGCTGAAGTATTCAATCCCGCGGCAAACTTCCTCCACCGATCCTTCCCCCTGCACCAGCGCGGGGAACAGCCGGATGTGCAATCCGGGGAACCGCCGGGAGAGGATGTGGATCAGATCGGCGATGACTGCCCCGCGGGGTGATGTGACAATTCCGATGCGCCGTGGAAAACGCGGCAAAGCCCGCTTCCTCTCGGCTGCAAACAGGCCTTCGGCCGCGAGCTTTTTCTTTAATTGTTCGAATGCCAGTTGCAGGGCTCCGAATCCCTGCGGCTCCAGCACCTCTACGAGGAGTTGATACTCGCCGCGAGCTTCGTAAACGTCGAGCCGGCCGCGGGCCAGCACCGCTAATCCATCCTGCGGCTTGATTTTCCAATAGCGATGAGCGGAGCGAAAAGCCACGCAGCGCACCTGCGCTTCCCGCTCCTTGAGGGTGAAATAGTAATGCCCGCTGGAAGCCAGCTTGCTACCCGAAATCTCGCCGGATACCCAGATGTCGCCGAACTCCGCGTCCAGCACGGCGCGGATCTCGGCATTCAACTCGCTGACGGTATAGATGCGCCGCTGCGGCGCCAGCTCAAAATCGAGCGCGAACTGCTCCACCGTGCCATCGTACCGCGGTGCGCCTCAACGCTTAATGGCTAGGGTCGCTCCGTCCTGTGTATCCAGGCCGCTAATGCGGACTTTGACGACTGCGTCTCCATCGGCCACACTCGCGGGTATGCGTACGTTGAACTGGCACAGCCCCGGCGCCGCGGGGGAAAGGCCGGAGTAGAGAATGTCCGCCGCAGTCACCGTGACACCGCCGATCGTGATCGTGAGCGAAGTCTGCAGGGGTGTAGGTCCGGATGGAAATTCGCCGGGTGCCATGGCCGGCACACTTCCTCCAAAGCCGGTTCCAAAAAACGTCACCACGTCTCCGGGTTTAGCCGGACCATCGATGCCTACCACATTGTTCTGGTTGGAGGCATTGATCGCCGCGATGCGCTTGGCATCAATCATAAACAAGGCCGGAGAGAACGCCGTAATCTGCGCTTTGCCGGCGGCGCTTCGAGTCTCATTTGCCGCTCCAGGATTGAGTATCACGACCACATCCACCGAACCAGAGGCCGAGAGAGCCGGAACCTGCGCATTGATCTGTCCCTTGGAAACGAAGAAGACGGGCGCCCGAAGGCCGCCGATCTCGACGGCGACGCAGCCGAAACTGGTGGGCCACTTACCGGATACCAGGTCGTTAGCATAGGCGACGTACCGAAAATCCGAAGCCAGGAACGGGCCGCCGAAGATGGATACCAAAGAGCCTTGACTGACGCTTGGCCGAAAGCTTCCGGCATCGGTCACGCCGGTAACTGCCGGCTTTGTCGTTGCGCCGCAGGGAGCGCGAATTACCAGGCTGGTGGTGTAAATATGATCGCCGTTCGGTGTGCTGTCGCCATTGGCGGCATTGCCGGCTGCGTAGAAGATGACCTCCCCCGCATCTTGCGCGGGCGGCGTCCACTCTACCGTAAAGGTGCCCTGAACACGCGTCCCCAACTGTGTCGCCGGCTGCGTGTGTTCGATGAACTCTTTGCCTCCGTTACAGGGGGCATCGCTGCCATCGGCGCAGCGAACACGCAAAGGCGACGCCACAGTAAACGTGCCTGCTTCGCTATTTTCGTCGCTGCGCAGCCGCGCGGTCAGTTGAAAACCCCAGCGCTGCGCGTCCGGATCCATGATGGTGATCAAAATATTCTGCTTCACCCCCGGCGTGTATGCGGTAGTGCTGATGGTGATTCGCCCTGTTCCCGAGTTGGCGGGCGCGAAAGTACGGTGACAGGCAGTGCAGTTCGTACCGCCATCCACGGGAGCACCGGTACGCTGTGCCGGTGGGCCCGTGCTGAAACCGTACATCGAAAGCGGCGTAGCCGTGAACACGAACACGGCAAAACTAATGCGGGCGCACAACTCTTTCCAAGGCATTTCTCAACTCCCCGACCTAAGCGTTAGAATTCTGAAGCTTGTCCTGCAATCCCCTTGCAGGTCCAAAACTAGTCTACTCAAGAAGATACGGAAATCACCCAGGGGTCAAAGCTATTTTACACGTATCTAACACTTGTAAATCAAGGGAATTATGGCACGATGATTTTTGCTACAGCGAGCGCCTTCCGGGCCGTCGTGCTGAGCGGGATTTCACGCATCTGCCGGACGGTAAACCAGCGAAAACCGGCACAGCGTGCCGAAACCGAAGCCTGGGCTACAGCGAAAGTGTAGCGGTGATGCGTGATCGTATGGCGGAAGGTGCCGAGAATTTCCACCACCCGCGCGCCGGGCAGTTGTTCGGGAGCGGGCAATTCCCAGAAACGGGCCATTCGGCGCGCTTCTCGTTCCCGCTGGCGTAGCAGCACCCGCCCACCGCGATGCACCACCAGCAGCGTGCTTTGAATATGCACCGGTTCCACTTTGCGCAGCTTCACGGGCAACTGATGCGCTGTTCCTTCGGCGCGCGCACGGCACCGCTCGCTGAGGGGGCACACGAGGCAGAGCGGGTTCTTGGCGAGACAAACAGTCGCTCCCAACTCCATCAACGCCTGGTTAAATTCGCCCGGATCGCTGGGGTCGAGCCACTCACCCGCGACCGCGCGAAACCGCTCACGGGTGCGCGCCGAAGCGATATCGCCGGAGTCGTTTTCGACGCGCGCAACCACCCGCAGGACGTTGCCATCGAGCACCGCGTGACGCGCCCCGAAGGCTATACTGGCAATGGCCGCAGCGGTGTAATCGCCGATTCCGGGCAACGCGCGGATCGGCTCGTATTCCCGCGGGAAGTCTCCTCCCGTAACACAGATCCGCTGCGCGGCACGCCGCAAGTTGCGCGCGCGCGCGTAGTAGCCCAACCCGCTCCAGGCGGCCAGCACTTCATCCTCTGAGGCGGAGGCGAGAGCCTGCGGGTTCGGAAAGCGGCGGAGGAATCGCTCGTAATAAGGAATTACGGCCTGCGCCCGGGTCTGCTGCAGCATAATTTCAGAGACCCAGATGCGATAAGGATCTTTGGTGCTTCGCCACGGCAGGTCGCGGTGGCCCTTGCGATACCAGGCCAGCAGAAGCCGGGCGACGCTCGGAGCCTTCACTCGATGACGCGGAGCCACTCCGCCACCACGGCGAAATCCTGGGGTTCCACGTCCCACGCTTCAAATTCGGGATTGAGCGGCTCCAGCCGGATCCGTTCGTGCCGCCATTCGTCGCCCTGATACGATTTTTGGCTCGTATACCGTTTCACGGTGTAGCGGGCAGTCTCGTCGACAGCGCCGAATCGCTGAATCAAAAGAATCTTCCCCTGCCGGGAACCTGCCGGGTGAAATCGGAACAGGTTGAGACTTCCATCGGGGATTCGGGGCTCCATGGACCGGCCAACCACATGGGCCACGAAAAGATCCGGACCAAGGCGCACACCCTCCGGAGCGCGAACCCACGCTTCTTCCTGCGATTCCATCTCCTCGCCCAGCCTGCCGGCCGCGGCTCGCAAACTATAGAGCGGCAGGTGAGTGAGATACGGCTTCACATCCAGCTCTTCGACATTTTCGCCATAGAGCCGGTCCAGGACGCGGGTGAAGGAATCGACTGCGACGCTCTGACGCTCGCTCACGCGCACTGCATTGGAGAGGTTGTCTTCGAGCTGCGAGAGATAAACGCCGGCTCCGACTTCGGCGACGCAGGTCCGAATATGATCCTCGAGCGATTCCAGAACCTCAGCATCCTCGGGATCTGCCAGCTCGTCATAGTGCGAGCGGAAGCGCACCCAGGCACGGTCGCGCGCCGGATCCATCAGAAACACGCCTATTGTCTGCGAAGGGCGCCCGGGCAGGGCCGTGGCCAGCAACACGTAGGTGCCTTCGCGGCGCGCACCGATCGGGACCACGCTGGCGGGCATGGAAACCATCCTACCTTGCTTATCGGCCGCTGAAAAGGAAAAACGAAATCGTGCTGGTTACTGCGCGCCGGCCGCGCCAGGCAGTGCGTTGGGATAGTAACCGCGCCGCGCGCGAACGATTACGCCGGGAAGGTTCACTTCTACTTTGATCCGGCGGAATTGCCTGGGTTTATCGTCGGGATCATAGTCAGGCGTGTAACGCAGAACATACTGCGTAGTGATGTCGCCCGAAACCGCCCCCACCGCTTTGATGATGCTGCCGGAAATCGCAGCTTCGTAGCCGCCGGTGCCGACCTTGTACGCGTAACAGCCCTCGTCGGAGGGATTGCAGAAATAGGTGCCGGTGGCGGTGTCCTTGAAAATCGTGTTGAGCGGGTACTCCACGTGTCCGCCGGTCTCCTCCGCCAGGCGCTCCAGCACGCCGCGATCGGCATTGTCGAAGCCATAGGCCATGGTGCTCATGGCGTAGATCGTCACCAGGTTGCGCTGGGCGATCTCGATCACTTCTTCCAGGGTTTTCTTGCTGGCGTTATCGTGCCCGTCGCCCACGACGATAATCACGCGGCGCGGCTCATAAGGCTCGCCCTTCACCAGTTCGCGCTTGGTACAAGCCATGTAGATCGCGTCGAACAGCGCGGCCCCGCCGGCGGGCTTCATCCTACGAATCTTGTCCACGACTTTGTCGGAATCGGTGGTCGTATTGGCCAGCAATTCGGCGTCATTGGCGTAAGAGATCAGGTAGCCGCTATACCGCTTGTCGCCCGGGAGCAGGTTCCAAACCAACTCCATCACGGACTCCTGATACCTTTTCCAGTGGATTCGCGTGTTGTTGCTCATGTCCACGAGGAATCCAACCACGATCGGCTGCTTCTCGGTATGACTGAAAAACTGGATGCGCTGCGGCTTACCCTCGTCGAGGATGCGAAAGTCCTGCGCCTGCAGGTTGGAAACGAACCGGCCCTTGTCATCGGTAACCGTGACCGGGACGATGACTTCGTTGACCTGCACCTGGATGCGTGTGTTGGGCTCCTGTTGTTGGGGAATCGCGGGCACACACAAAAGACAGCCAAGCGCCGCAATGAGGGGAAGCCGTAATGCGTAGGGCACGACGCTGTCTATTCTACCGCGGCGGAAACCGGCCGGAAAGCCCTTCAGTCTTTCACAGCAACGGCCTCGACCGCGAATCCGGCGTCCTGCGAGGAGAGACCTTCCACCGGCAGCGCGCTGCCCGCCGGCGCGGGACCGGTATTGAAGAATGCCCGGCTTAACGCGCGCACCTGATTCTCGAGTTGCGCAGAAAGCGGGTAAAAATGAGTGAACGCCACATCCGCGCGCGAGACTCCGAGCGGTTCCATAGCTTTGCCCAGGCGATCGAGAGCCAGGCGCCCGTCCTGTTCTTGAAACCCGAAAGAGACCTGGGTGCCGGTGAGCACGACGTGCGGCGCGCCGATGAGGGCAATCTGCGATCCGCCCCCGTCCGGCGGTTTTCCGTTGGCACCGAGCAGTTCCAGCCGCTTGCCAGGGCTCTTCTGGAGCCCGGCGACGCCTTCACAGGCGGCCAGCGCGGACTGCGGGGCCCTCTGAGTTTGCACGAAATTCAGGGCGGCGCGAGGATAGTCCTGTTGCAGCCGGGCGCGCGTCGCCGCTGCGTTGTCGAGAGAACTGAGGAAGCAGGTCACGCGGAGCATGTCGCCCGCATTGGCGCCGGAAACCGCCAGGTTATGCTGGAGCGCGGCTAACGACTTCTCGATCAGCGGCGCGAGCGAGTCGCGGGGATTAGGCGAAGAAATAGCTTCCGCGGAAAAGAACGCCACTGCCGGCTGCGCGTCTTTCTTCGCGCCTGCGACGGCCTCCAATACTATTTGCGCGCCCTCCAACGGCAGGCCTCCGGCCTGAATCAGGCTGAGCGCGGGAAGCGGGAGGCGCCGCTCCGTAAACGTCTCGCTGACCAGGTCGCGGACGCGCCGCAGGTCTCCCGAACCGGCAACAAACGCGCGGATATGGAGCGTAGAGTTGCCGCGGGACTGCTTGTCGAGGGCCTTCAACGCGTCCCGAACCTGCTGCGAAAGCAGGCCTTTTGCCGAAAGCGGCGTCACGTAGACGGCCAGGCGCCGGGTTTCGCCCACAACCGCGGCGGGAAGTTCCCTGGGGAGTTGCAGGATCTGCGTTTCCTCTTCCTTTTTCTTCTTAGCCGGCCAGAGCGGGACCGCAATCGCGAGAGCTAATGCGACTCGCGCCAACGCCTTGCCAGTACTAACACGAGGTGAAGCCACCGCGATCTACCGCGTAGAATAGAAATTCTAACGAGCATAGCCGAAAAGGACAACATGGCCGCCCCGGGGTTAGCTCCCATCCGTAAACGCCGCAAACGCCGCACCCGCCAACTGCCGCTATGGCCGTTCGGCGTGTTGTTGCTGATTGCCTCCGTTACGACGCTGGTGTGGCTCATCCTGGGACGAATCACCCGGCCTTCCGCCCAAAACCTCGCAGGATACATCGATAGCAGTATTACGCTCCGCGAAGAGCACGTCCGGTTCTACAACTCGGCGGTACAGCCGGCGGTGGAGCAGGATTTCGCCGCTGCCGCCGCGATGGCCAGGCGGGGCGACTCCGGGAATGCACTCTCCGCCCTGGAGAAGATTTCGCGGACCGTCTCGCTTCCTGCCGTCTATAACGATCTCGGCGTCTTATATCTCAAGCAACACGACGACGGGCACGCGCGGGCAGCATTTCGCGAGGCGCTCTCGCGCGACAGCGACTACCCACAGACGCGCGCGAACCTTGCCGATCATGAGGAGATTCTGAACAGCGCCCCTCCGGTCACCCAGGAAGCCGAACCCAACGATACTCACCTCATGGCCAACGTAGTCGCATTGGGCCGGCCTTTCGGCGCGGAGGTTGCCACTGCGGAGGACATCGATTGTTTCCGTTTCAAAGCGCCGCCGGCGCCCCGCGATATTCTGGCCGTCGAGGTCCAGAACCTGTCCGCGACTCTGATACCTTCGCTAGGCGTTTTCGATGGAACAGACCGGTTTCTTGGCTGGTCGCAGGCCGCGCAGCAGCCCGGCGCTTCGCTGAGCGCCCGCTTTTCGCCCCAGCCCAACTCGACTCTAGTGGTTCATGTCTGGGGCTCTCAGAAATCCACAGGCAAATACCGCACCGTGGTTCGGGCACTCAAGGCCTTCGATGCATACGAGCCGAACGATGACCTGCCGGGTTCACGGCCGCTCACGATCGGGCAGTCCATTGAAGCCAATATCATGGATGCCGCGGACACGGACTTCTACTCCTTTGCCGCCCCGGAGAGCGGGATTGCGCGCGTCGAAATCCGTAATCGGTCCACCACGCTGATCCCGGCTTTGACTACCTATTCGCCCGACCACCATACCAGCGGTTTCGGACCGGAAGTGAAAACCGCGGGCAGTAACCTGATCCACACGTTCCAGGTGAAGCCGAAGCAGACTTATTACATTCAAGTGTGGTCGCGCTCCAACACCGCGGGCGCTTATTCCCTGACAATTCAGTAACCCGACCAATATGGTATGCTATGGCTGATGGATCTGCGTCCATTAGATCATCGCTCCCAATATCCTCTTTACCGCCAACTCTATGAGCAAATTGCGGAACAAATCCGTTCTGGGCGGTTGGCAAAGGGGGAAAGGCTGCCCGCCACCCGCGAATTGGCTGGCTTGCTTGGATTAAACCGGACCACGGTTTCGGCCGCGTATGAACAGCTTGAAACCGAGGGCCTGATTTCGGGTCAAGTCGGGCGCGGAAGCTTTGTGTGCCGGGAAAGCAGGAACGCGGGAGTAGACTGGCCTTCCTTACTGGAGCGTAACGAAAGCGCGCCCGCCAATCCCAAGGTTTCCTCGGCGGGCGAGATGATTCGCTTTGTCACCTCGAGTCCTTCGGGCGCGTTGTTCCCGTTGGACGAAGTGCGGACAACCTGCAGAGCCGTGCTGGCCCGCGACGACCTCGCCGATATTCTGCAGCTTGGCTCTCCGGGCGGGTACGAACCGTTGCGCCGCTACCTGCTCGAAACGGCGCGGCGGCAGGGATTAGCGCTAACGGGCGACGATCTCATCGTGACGAACGGGTGCCAGCAGGCACTCGACCTGATCGGCCGCATTCTGCTCCGCCCGGGTGATGCCGTCGCGGTGGAGGACCCGATTTACCCCGGATTGAAGAATCTGTTGACGGGGATGGGCGCGCGGCTGATCGGAATCCCGGTGGGAAACGACGGGTTGGATTTGACCTTGTTCGAGCAGGCACTCCGCAGGGAACGACCCCGGTTCCTGGTGGTGACTACCGATTTTCAGAATCCGACGGGAGTCACTCTACCCCTTTCCGCGCGCCGCGCCCTCCTCGAATTGGCCCATGCTTCCGGTGTACCGGTGGTGGAGAACGATGCCTACGGCGAACTTCGGTATCACGGGGAGTCTTTGCCGCCGCTGAAACAGATCGACCGGGACGGGGGCACAGTGCTGCTGCGCAGCTTTTCGAAAGTGAGCTTTCCGGGTTTGCGAGTGGGGTGGGCGCTGGGGCCGAAACCGCTGATGGAACGGCTCCGCTGTGCCAAGGAGGCCGCGGATTTGCATACGGACCAGCTTTCGCAAGCCGTGCTGCTGGAATTCGCGCAATCGGGCCGGCTGGAGGCGCATCGCGCCCGCGTGCTGGCCGCGGGTGCGGAGCGTTTAGGCGCGACGCTCGACGCGTGCCGCAGGTATCTGCCGACGGGCACGCGATGGACCCAGCCGGAGGGGGGCATGAACCTCTGGGTGCGTCTGCCCGCGCCGCTTGATGCCAGCGAGTTGTTACCGCGCGCGCAAAAAGAAGGAGTGGCATTCCTTCCGGGCCGGTACTTCGAAGTAGCGCGAAGAGAACCGGGCGCATTGCGCCTGAGTTTTGCAGGCCTGGAGCCGGAACAGATCCGGAAAGGTGTAGAGACTCTGGGGCGCGTCGTGGCGGGGGCGATGGAGAATGCGGCGGACGCCGAACCGGCGCCAGCCCTGGTTTAAGGAGGAGCAATGTTTCAATTCACGAATGAACAGTTTCGAGTGAAAGTCGGCCTGGCGGAGATGCTGAAGGGCGGCGTCATCATGGACGTGACCAATGCCGAGCAGGCCAAGATCGCCGAAGACGCCGGAGCATCGGCGGTCATGGCGCTGGAACGCGTTCCCGCGGATATTCGCAAAGAGGGCGGCGTAGCACGCATGGCCAGCATCTCCAAAATCGAGGAGATCATGCACAGGGTCTCGATTCCGGTGATGGCCAAAGCGCGCATCGGGCACTTTATGGAAGCGCGCATCCTCGAAGCGCTCGGCGTGGACTATATCGATGAAAGCGAGGTCCTCACGCCGGCGGATGAAGAGCACCACATCGACAAGACGGATTTCAAGGTTCCGTTTGTGTGCGGCGCCCGTAACCTGGGCGAGGCATTGCGGCGCATCGCCGAAGGGGCGGCCATGATCCGGACCAAGGGCGAGGCCGGTTCGGGCAATATCGTCGAGGCCGTACGGCACATCCGAACCATCGTCAAGGAGATGAAGAAGCTGACGGTGCTTGGCCGGGAAGAACTGGTACACGAGGCCAAAGAACTGCAGGCCCCGCTGGAACTTGTGGAGTGGGTGGCGCAACACGGTAAGCTGCCGGTCCCCAACTTCTCCGCGGGCGGCATCGCGACACCGGCGGATGCGGCCCTGGTGATGCAGCTCGGCGCGGAGGCCGTTTTTGTCGGCTCCGGAATTTTCAAGTCCACCGACCCGGCGGCGCGGGCCGTGGCCATCGTGCAAGCCGCAAAGAACTACACCAATCCCGAGAAGCTTCTCGACGCTAGCCGCTCCCTGGGCGACGCGATGCCAGGCCTGGATGTAGCGAAGATGGCGGAATCGGAGTTGCTGCAGACGCGGGGCTGGTGAGTGAAAAAAGTAGGAGTATTGGCATTGCAGGGCGATTTTGCAGCGCACGCGGCGGCGTTGGCCCGCGCGGGCGCTGAGCCGGTGTTGGTGCGCGAAGCCGCCGATCTGCAGTCCCTCGACGGCCTGGTCATCCCCGGCGGTGAAAGCACGACCATGCTGAAGCTCCTGCATTATGACAAGCTCCTTCAGCCCCTCGCCGAATTTGCCGGTCGCAAGCCCGTTTTTGGCACATGCGCCGGCGCCATCCTGCTGGCTCACGAGGTTTCAAACCCCGCGCAGGAAAGCCTGAACGTGATGGATATCGGGGTGGAGCGAAATGGGTATGGCCGGCAGTTGGACAGCCGTGTCACCGAACTCGACCCCGAGCCGGAATTCAACCGGCGCACCGCGCCCGGTAAACTGGAGGCCGTGTTCATCCGCGCCCCAATCATCCGGCGCACCGGACCGCAGACCAAAGTCCTTGCATGGTACCAGGGCGATCCGGTGCTGGTTGAAGAAGGCCGGCACATGGCCGCCACGTTTCACCCGGAGCTGACCACCGATCCGCGGGTTCACGCTCTGTTCCTGGAGAAGTTGTGAAACCCATGAAGCGGGTTCTCTTTGTTTGCATCGGCAATTCGTGCCGCAGTCAGATGGCCGAAGCTTTTGCCGCCGCTTACGGATTGGATGTGCTCGTGCCCGCCAGCGCGGGGCTGATGCCGGCCGCCACGGTTGCCAGGGATACGCTGCGCGCAATGGAAGAGAAGAACCTCAATCTGAGCGCGCATTTTCCCAAGAGCTTGACGAACGTTTCCCGCATTGAGTTTGACCTGATCGTCAATATGAGCGGCATCCCACTTCCGGTGAAAGAGGACATTGCCATACGGGAATGGTTAGTACCCGATCCAGTGGGCCTGACTTTTGAGGAGCATTGCGCCGTTCGCGATCAGATCGAGACGCTCGTCATGGGCTTGATCCTGGAGTTGCGGCGCGGGCAAAAGAGCGCCTCCAAGCAGAAGGCCTGAAGTTTTTTCCTCCCGATACGTAGAATTACCTTGCGTCCGGCGCGGCGGGAGGCAAAACCACCAATAACGAGGATTCGCCAGTTACTCACATTAGTGGTCCGGCGATTGCTTCTGAACGGTGGAGGTGATTCTTATGCGGAAGCTCGCTATTATTACCGCACTCTCAATCGTCATTCCTTTGGCCTTATCGGCGGCCCGGCTGACACTGCGCGACGGTTCTGTGGTGTACGGGAACTTCATTAGCGGATCGCCGCAGGAAATCGTGTTCCAAGACGAGCACGGAGTACGGCGGCGCTTCGATACCAATCGTGTACAAGGTCTTGATTTCGACTCGGTAAATACGCCTGCCCGTACTTATCCGAACAACGAATACGATCGTTATAACAATAACAATGCTTATCGGAGGGAAGACTCCAGATATGGGGCAGCGTTCGCGATGTTGCCGGCCGGCACCGAAGTTGCTGTGCGCACGAACGAAGATATCAATGCACAAACGACCGTAGAGGGACGAACTTACTCGGCCACGATCAATCGCGACGTGATGGATGAAAACGGCCGGCTCGCGGTTCCCCGCGGCTCTGATTCGAGGTTGGTGATTCGTTCCGTAAATGAAGGCGGGACTCTAAGCGGCGGCAGTCTCGTGCTGGACCTGGAATCTGTTCAAGTCAACGGGCGAAGGTATGCGGTGAGCACCGCGGACGTGACCAGAAACGGCGCGCAAGGCATCGGCAAGAACCGGCGCACGGGTGAACTGGTGGGTGGCGGAGCAGCATTGGGCACAGTGATCGGCGCGATTGCCGGCGGCGGAAAGGGCGCACTCCTGGGTGCTCTTGCCGGCGCGGTGGGCGGAGGCGCTGTGCAAGTGCTGACTAAAGGAAAAGAAATTCGAGTGCCTGCGGAAACCGAGCTGACGTTCCGGCTCGATCAGCCGCTTCAACTGAATGAAATGAGATAAGAGGGGATAAAAAAACATGGCGTACGATTTTGACCGTGATTTGAATATGTCGGCGGCGGCTTCTCACGTGGATACAGAGAGCGATGTCCGCCGGGACTGGGATGAGGAGGAAGGAGAACCGCACCGTTACCGGCGCGTCATGGGCGCTACCACTCTTGCGGGTGACCGCGTGCGCAATTCGGCCGGAGAAGACTTGGGAAAGATCGAAGAGATCATGATCGATGTTCCAACCGGTAGAGTGGCTTACGCTGTTTTGTCGTTCGGCGGTTTCCTGGGCATGGGAAACAAATTGTTTGCGATCCCATGGCGGGCGATGACATTGGATGAGCGGGAGCATCAGTTCGTGTTGAACGTAGACAAGCAGAAGCTCGAAACCGCTCCCGGCTTCGATAAGGACAATTGGCCCGATATGGCGGATCCCTCGTGGAGCTCTCAGGTTCATAGCCACTGGGGACCTGCAGAAACGTTCGATAAGGACAGGAACGAAAATTTGTAATGCGCGGAAAGGGGGCGCTCGCGAGGTGGGCGGACTCGGGCGCCCCACCGTTAAAGTTATGCAGACTGAAGAGCCAGGAGTGAAACCCGTGAGCACTGCTTCGGTGTGGGACCTGATTAAGCGTACGGTGGCCAACTGGAATAAGATCAACGCCCCGCGGCTCGGGGCAGCGCTCTCGTTCTATACGATGATGTCCCTGGCTCCTCTATTGGTAGTTGCGATTGGAATCGCGGCGCTGGTATTCGGCCGCCAGGCTGTCGAAGGCCAGATCGTGTGGCAGATTCAAGACCTGGTTGGCGAGCAAGGAGCCCGGGCGATTCAATCGATGCTGGCGGCCGCCAGCAAACCCGGCGCCGGGTCGGTCGCCACTGTTATTGGTTTTCTGATCCTGCTCTTTGGCGCCTCGGGCGTTTTCGGCGAATTGCGGGATTCGCTCAATATGGTCTGGGGTATTCAGGGAAACGAAGGCTCCGGAGTTCTGGGTCTCATCAAATACCGGTTCTTCTCTTTTGCCATGGTTCTGGGCATTGGTTTCTTACTGATGGTTTCGTTGATCTTCAGCGCGATCATCGCGGCCGTGGGCAAATTTCTCGGCGGCTTATTGCCGGGGCCGGAAGCGATGTTGCATATAGGGAGTCTGCTGCTGTCGTTTGCGGCATTCACGGGATTGTTCGCGCTGCTCTATAAAGTGGTTCCGGACGTCAGAATCGAGTGGCAGGACGTTTGGATCGGCGCGGCGGTGACCTCGCTGCTCTTCTCGGTTGGCAAGTTTCTGATCGGGCTCTACCTTGGGAAAGCCGGTGTGGGGTCGGCGTACGGAGCTGCCGGTTCTCTGGTCGTACTGCTGATTTGGGTATATTACTCCGCCCAGGTCTTTTTTCTCGGCGCCGAGTTCACACATATTTTTGCCGAGCGTCATGGCTCGCGCGCGCGCGAACGTGCCAATCGCGAAAAGACCTCCAGGCTGGATCGGATAAGAAACTTCGGCCGTCCCAGGCTCGCCTAAGCCGGCTATGGGCAGCGAATGGGAGGAGTCGAACAGCGCTTCCGAGGCAATCCGGCAAAACATCGAGAGTGTCGCCAAACTGGAAGAGGATTCGATCCGCAATCGCACATTGCCGGAACGGATCGCGGATGCCATCGGAGGTTTCGCAGGAAGTCTGAAATTCGTCGTGCTCCACATTGCGGTTTACGGCTTCTGGATCGGAGTGAATATTCACGCCGTCCAGGGAATACCACAATTCGATCCGTTTCCGTTCCCGCTGCTCAACATGTCGGTTTCCATTGAAGCGATTTTCCTGGCTACTTTTGTCCTAATCAAGCAGAACCGCATGAGCCGCCGGGCCGATCAGCGGGCGCATCTCGATCTCCAGATCAACCTGTTGGCGGAGCGTGAAATGACGTTAGTCCTTCAACTTCTCGAGCGGATCGCGAAGCAGCTCGGAGTGCCGCATGCGAGCGAGGAAATCCAGGATCTGGCAAAGCAGACTTCGGTGGAGGCGGTGGTCACAGAACTGCTGGATAAGATCCCCGACCAATGAGTTACCGGCTGTCCATTTGCGGCGGCGCTTCAGTGAGGCGGTACACAGTCAGACGCCGCTCCTCGGACGCCGGAGAATTATTGTGAAAGAACAGTTCACATAATCGAAAGGGCCCTTATGGAGTTCATCACACATCACAGGCATGCGGTGAATATCACAAAAGCCGAACGGGTAATTTCCGTAATCGGCGGCAGCCTTCTCACTTTCGAAGGTACGAGACGGAGATCGGCCGGCGGCGTTTTGCTCGCCCTGGCAGGGAGCGAACTCATCAGGCGCGGCATCACCGGACAGTGTTATGTCTCGAAAGCTCTGGGAGTACGAACGGCACCGAAAGGACAAGGAGCGGAAACCACCAGTGTTCCTTACGAACTGGGTATCCGCGTCGACCGTTCGATTACGATTAACCGGCCGCGCGCGGAAGTTTATGGTTTCTTCCGAAATCTCAGCACTTTTCCGCAGTTTATGAAGCATGTGGAATCGGTTCAGGAAACGGATGGCAATCGCAGTCATTGGGTGGTCCGGGCGCCCGCCGGAAGTACGGTGGAATGGGATGCCGTGATCCATAACCGGATCGAAAATGAGTTAGTCGCATGGCGGACGTTGCCTGGTGCGGATGTGGATCACGCGGGCTCGGTTTGGTTCAAGGACGCGCCCGGCGGGCGCGGCACCGAGATCACAGTGGAACTGCAATACAACCCGCCTACGGGAATGTTGGGAGCCCTCTGGGCAAAGCTTTGGGGCGAGGAACCGACGCAACAGATCGAAGACGATCTCCGTTCTCTGAAACAGATGCTGGAAGCGGGCGAGGTCACGACGGGAGGGCAGCCAATGGGAGGTAAACCTCGGGTGACGCGGCCGGAATCCAGCGCGCGGGAATGGACTGTGCAACAAGCCTCCGAAGAGTCGTTTCCGGCCAGCGACGCCCCGGCGTTTACTCCCTAGCATTCCCCCCCGAGCACGAGGTGTAGAACAACACAAGGGTGGGGTGGTTGCTCGTTGAACTCGGGGAGGAGGAAACAAATGCTTTTGCTCCTGATTATCTTGATTGTTCTGCTAGCTGCCTCGGTGCCGACATGGCCGTATAGCCGTGGTTGGGGCTATTACCCGAGCGGCGGCCTGGGCCTGATCGTGTTAGTTCTGGTGATCCTGCTATTGATGGGTCGAATATAACGGATCGTGCCCGGGCAGAACAGGACACCGCGGCAGCGGGCTTCGCCAGGATGAGCTCAGCCGCGGTGTACTGTCCGGCCCGTTCGTCCTGCCTTTGAAACCAAGTACAATTGCCTGTTGTCCCCTGAAAAACACCTGCGCATCGCGATCGTGGGATGCGGATTGATCGGGCGCAAGCGCACCGCCGCCCTCCGGGGTGCCAGAGTCACGGTGTGCTGCGATGTGGCCATTGCTCGCGCCGAGGAGTTAGCTGCCCGTTGCGGCGCCACCGCTGTGGACGACTGGCGTGCAGCCGTTGCCCGTGAAGATGTCGATGCGGTCATAGCCGCCACCACGCACGATATGCTTGCGCCGGTCGCACTGGAAGCCGTGCGAGCCGGCAAGCACGTGCTGTTGGAAAAGCCGGGCGCGCGCTGTGCCGGAGAGTTGGATGATGTCAAGGAGGCCGCGCAGCGTACCGGGGCATTGGTGCGCGTGGGCTTCAATCACCGTTACCACCGCGCTTTCCGCAGGGCTCGCGAGATTTTCGAATCCGGGGTTTTGGGGGAGCTTATTTTTCTTCGCGGCCGTTACGGGCATGGGGGACGTCCCGGCTACGAGAGCGAATGGCGGGCCCAGCCGCTGCGTTCGGGAGGTGGGGAGCTGATCGATCAGGGCGTACACCTGATCGATCTCGCGCGCTGGTTTCTGGGCGATTTTCCAAGAGTCGCGGGCCGCGTCCATACCTACTTCTGGAACATGCCGGTGGAGGACAACGGCTTTTTGCTGCTCGAGACTTCACGGGGCCAAGTGGCCTTTCTACATGCCAGCTGGACAGAGTGGAAGAACCTGTTCTCCTTCGAAATCGCCGGCCGCCTGGGGAAACTGGAGATTTCCGGGTTGGGCGGCAGCTACGGTGTGGAGCGGCTGACCTGGTACCGGATGTCTCCCGAAATGGGTCCGCCGGAAACCGAAGCCTGGGAATACCCCATGGCCGACGATTCCTGGGAGAAGGAGTGCGAGGCATTTCTGGAAGACATCCGGCTCGGACGCCAGCCGCAGCCGGGCATCACCGATGCGCAGGCGGCGCTGCACATTATCGAGCGTATTTATCGGGAGCAGGGACGGGCCGCCGAGCTATGATCATCACTCGCAGCCCGCTGCGCATTTCGCTGGGAGGCGGCGGCACGGATCTTCCTTCGTATTACCGCGAGCATTCCGGCTTTGTGGTGTCGGCGGCCATTGACAAGTACGTCTATATTACGCTCCACGACACCTTCGAACAGCAGTTCATCGTCAAGTACTCGAAGACCGAGCTGGTGCAGTCGGTGGAGGAAATCAAACATCCCATTGTGCGCGAGGCGCTAAAGCTGGTGCCGGTATCGGCGCCGCATCTCGAGGTGGTGAGCATGTCGGATATTCCTGCCGGCACGGGGCTGGGATCCTCCGGCAGTTTCACGGTAGCGCTGCTACGGGCGCTGCATGCGCACAACAAGGAGTTTGTGCCGCGCCAGCAATTGGCGGAAGATGCCTGCCGCATCGAGATCGACATCCTCGGCGAACCGATCGGAAAACAGGATCAATATATCGCCAGTTTCGGAGGCATCACTTCTTTCGTATTTCACTGCGATGGCCGCGTAACCGTACAGCCCGTGCAGCTCAGCCCGGAGACGCTTTACAACCTGGAGGACAACCTGTTGCTGTTCTTTACGGGCTTCACCCGCTCGGCTTCCGCGATTCTGACCGAGCAGGATAGCCGCACCCGCGGAGGCGATAGCGGCATGCTCGATCACCTCCACCAGATCAAGCGTTTCGGCTACGAGAGCAAGGCGGCCCTGGAACAGGGGGATTTACGCCGTTTCGCCGCCATCATGCACGAGCACTGGGAGCTGAAGAAACAGCGCTCGCGGGCGATGACCAATTCGCAAATCGACGAGTACTACGATCTGGCGCGGTCTAACGGGGCTCTGGGCGGCAAGCTCATCGGCGCAGGGGGTGGCGGCTTCCTCATGTTTTATACAGAAGACAAAACGCGCCTGCGGCGTGTTATGCGGGAGACAGGGCTGCGTGAAGTGCGCATGCGCTTTGACTTCGAAGGCGCATCGCTGGTGGCCCGCTCTTAGCCGATGCTGCCGGTTGCGATATTAGCGGGAGGTCTGGCGACGCGCCTCCGCCCCCTGACCGAAACGATCCCTAAGGCGCTAATCGAAATCAACAGTGAACCATTCCTGGGGCATCAGCTCCGCTTGTTGCGCCGGAGCGGCGTGGAACGAGTGGTGATATGCGCCGGATATCGCGGTGAGCAGATTCGCGAGTATGCCGGGGAGGGAACGGCCTTCTGTCTGCGCGTCGAGTATTCCTTCGATGGCGCCCGGTTGCTGGGCACCGCCGGCGCGATCCGGCGTGCGTTGCCGTTTCTAGGTCCTGATTTTTTCGTACTCTATGGCGATTCCTATCTGCCGTGTGATTATAGGGCCGTCGAATGCGCTTTTCTCGAATCCAAAAGGGAGGGGCTGATGACGATCTTCCCCAACGAGGACCGCTGGGACCGCAGCAACGTAGAGTTCTCCGGAGGGTCGATCCGGGCATACGATAAAGTGAACCGGACCTCAGCCATGCGCCACATCGATTACGGCCTGGGAGTTTTTCGCCGCGAAGTTTTCGAGGCGCTACCAGCGGACGAGCATGTGGACCTGGCAGCAGTCTACCAGGATCTGCTGCG
>PSRJ01000291.1 GCA_003175985.1 Terriglobia bacterium | reverse complement strand
GTCTCGAAGAACTCCAGCACGGCCGCGTCCTCCCACGAAGGGGAGTTCGTGACATCGACCACCGCCGAGGCCCCTTTCAACGCATCCGCGAGCCCCTCGCCCGTAATGCTGTTGATACCTGTATTGGGCGCCGCGGCTACGGCTTCGTGCCCGTGCTCGCCGAGTTGTTTGACAAGCCTCGACCCAATGAGTCCGGTACCGCCAATTACTACGATTTTCATGATTTTCCTTTCTTGCGAATCTTGCTCGAGCTTCTATACCCCAACATATCGAGTGCCAAACGAATCTTCGCAGTTCCGCAGGCCCGTGCACGTTGGGCGCTGCTGATCGCATGTCGATCTATCGTCGTGTGACGAGTAGGCGACTCTGCCATGGACCAAAACGCGCCGCGGCCTCGATACAATTGACCACGCCGGCTGGGAACTGCGCTTGCATCCACTACAGCCGTACTGGAGAATTAGATGCCCAAAGGGAGGTTGGAGGCGTTCAGCGACGGCGTGATCGCGATCATCATCACGGTCATGGTGCTGGAGATGAGGGTGCCGCAGGGAGGCAGCGTGCAAGCGTTGCGGCCAGTGCTGCCGGTGTTCCTCACTTACATCCTGAGTTTCGTTTATGTCGGTATCTACTGGAACAACCACCATCATATGCTGCATACGTGCAGCGGGGTAACTGGCCTGATGCTCTGGGCCAATCTGCACTTATTGTTCTGGCTCTCCCTGTTTCCCTTCGCTACCGGGTGGATGGGCGAGAACCATTTCGAGGCGGTTCCAACCGCAGTGTACGGGTTTGTGCTGCTGATGGCCGGCATTGCGTATTTGATGCTGCAACGGGCGATCATCCGCGCGCAAGGGCCCGATTCCCTTCTCAAGAAAGCAGTCGGCCGCGATTGGAAAGGTAAGGTGTCGCTCGTTCTGTATCTTGCGGCGATCGGCGTGACGCTCCTTTCGCCTCGGGCCGCCGAGGCAGTCTTCGTTGCCGTGGCGCTGCTCTGGTTGATCCCGGATCGGCGCATCGAAAGACGTCTTGCAGAGTAATTCCCGGCTGGACCAGGAGCTCAGGGGCCCGTCCGGGTTGCTTAGAACTGGAGTTTCAACGCTAGTTGGATGGAGCGCGGGCCGCCGATCTGGTAGAGGGGATTGAAGCCGCCGTTGGCGCCGCCGGAGCCCAGGCCGTTCGCCAGGGTTTGCGTCGAGCGGCCGAATAGGGAGTTGGTCAGGATGGCGATGGGACTGGCGAAATTGGGATGGTTGAGGATGTTGAAGAATTCGCCACGGAACCGCAGACCGGTCCTTTCGGTCAGCCGAACAGTCCGCTGGAGGCCGATGTCCGGCTGAACGGCGTTGAACCCCCGCAGTACGTTGCGGCCGAAATTGCCCTGCTGCCCGTTGGGCGGCTGGGTGTACGCCAGCTTGTTGAGAATCTTGCCGCCGGGATACCCCGAGCCAAATAGTTCCAACGGGACGCCGGGCACCAGGTTTGGGCGCGGCATCAACGCGAAACCGTTGGCCCGGATGTTGGAGTACGTCACATCCACCGGCGGAGCCGAGCGCGCCAGGATGAAGGCATCCAGCGACCAGCCGCCGGTGACTGCCTTCAGCGCTTTCTGCGATCCGGCGGACGGCAGATCGTAGGTCAGGCCAGTGGTGAAGGCGTGGCGGATGTCAAAGTCGGAATCGCCGCGGTCGATATTCGCGTTGGCCACTGAACCCGGCGTGTTGAGGTAATTCGCAAACGCATCGGTTGAGGCGCTGTCGATCGAGTGGGAGAAGGTATAGGACGCCAACGCCTGCAGGCCGCGCGACAGACGCCGTTGGAATTTAACCTGGAGGGCATGGTAATCCGAAGTCGCGAAATTGTCCGTGAGTGCGATCGAAGGAAAATTCGGATTCACGTTGGACAACTGTTCCACCCGAAGCAGGTCTCGGCCCACGGCCCCGATGTAGCTAAGCGACAGAGTCTGGCTGTTTCCCAAGGACTGCTCCAGCGCGGCATTCCACTGATAGCTGCGTGGCAGCTTCAAATGCGGATCGGCGACATTAAGGCTCAAATTCGTAGGTAGGCTGAGCGAAGGCGCGGGAGGAGCCGCATTTTGCGTGCTTAGGGGAAACGATACCGGGCTAAAGATGTTCTCGGTGACGTAGGGAAAGTAGGAGCTTGCTCCTCCCAGCGAGCCCTGCCCGAGGTCGTAGAAGATGCCAAAGCCGCCCCGGAGCGTGGCGCCGCTGCTGAGCCTCCAGGCGAGTCCGATCCGCGGCGCTACATTTCCCCAGGTAGTGTCGTACAGCGGCGTGCCGCGAGGCGCCAGAGTGACCGCCGCGGGATTGATCATCGCGGGATTTTCCAGGCCTGTCACCGTGAACGGGTAATTCGACAGGTTCTTGCCTTCGAGCGGCGGATTCACGTCCCACCGCAAGCCGTAGGTCAACGTGAGCCTGCGGGTGATCTTCCAGGTGTCCTGGCCATACAGCGAGAAGTTGTGCGCGAGCAGGGCGTCGCTCTGATTCGTGAACGTCGCGGCAACCTGAGCGATCCCGGAAAGAACTCCGCCGGGGGCCGAGCCCATTCCCGTGAATTGGACGAATTGCCGGTAGGAGTACGGGCTATTGAAGGGGCCCAGCCAGCGATAGTCGACACCGAATTTCAGTTGATGGTCGGATTTGGTTACCGACAAATTGTCTACAACGTTGACCTGGCGCTGCTCATTAAACGTCCCTTTGCCCTGGTTGTACGGTCCCGCCCCGGGAATGTAGTACCCGAAAACGGCGGTGGCCGATGTGAAGCCCGCGGGGAATAGGGTGGAATCGGGGATCGGGGCCGCTCCGCCGAAACTGTCCAGTGCAGACCTGGTCGCGACCCGGTCATTACTGTAATTTGCCCGGAGTTCGTTGCTGATCGCCGGAGTAATCAGTGCCGTGAGGCCGAGGGTTCCGGTTTTTACGGAGGAGTCCAGGAATTGCACGTTGCTGAGCACGCTACCCGCGGAAGTAATCGGCCCGCGCTGATCGAGCGTGGAAGGCGAGTCGTTAAAGCGGCCGAATAAGGTCAGTTTGGAGGTTAGAACGTGATCGATGCGGATGCTGCCGGCGTCCAGGCTGGAAGGGTTGGAATACCCGGCGCTGAATTGCGCGATCCCCGGCGCCAGCACGGGGCCGTTGGGAAGGGGATAGGCATTCAAATAAGGCTGCATGGACGCGGGAGCCAGCTCGCGCGATGCCGGGACCGCGGTTTGCTGGGTGGCGGGCTGGCGCAGCCGCAGCCCTTCGTAAGAAAGAAAGAAGAACGTCTTGTTCCTGATGACCGGGCCTCCGAACACACCGCCGAAGTCATTCTGCCGCTCCGCCGGCTTCGAGAGGCCGTTGAAGTTTACGAACCAGTCCTTGGCGTCCAGCAGGTCGTTCCGAAAATACTCGAACAGGGTGCCGTGAAAGGCATTGGTGCCGGAGCGCGTCACAATCGAAATCTGCCCGCCCGGAGTGCGTCCGAACTCCGGAGCAAACGAAGACGTCTGGATGCGGAACTCCTGCATGGCATCCACCGAGACCAGGCTGTTGGTTCCACCCATGGCACTAAGCGCGGGAAGGGATCCGCTGGCCGTTTGCACCTGAGCGCCATACCCTGTCATGCCGAAGTTGGCACTGACTCCATCCACCGTAAAATAATTCGCGTCGGCGCGCTGTCCGTTTACGCTGAATTGCCCCTGGTCGTCGAATGCAGTAGGGGTGACGACCGCGCCCGGCGTCAGCATGATCAGCGCCTGGAAGCTTCGGCCGTTGAGCGGCAGATTTTCGACAAACGCGTGGTCCACCACTGTGCTGACCGTGCCGGACTCTGCATTGACCAGCGGCGCGCCGGCTTCGACGTTGACGGTTTGGGAGGCCTCGCCCACTGTCATCTCGAAATCGAGAGCAAGCGCATCCTGGACGTGCAGCACCACACCCGGCTTGATTAGCTTCTTGAAACCTGGCCTTTCGATTTCGATCCGGTAGTCGCCGGGAGCGAGATTGACAAGGTAGTATTCGCCCGAAGCGCCGGTGAGGACTTCATAACGCAGGTTTGTGCCCGCGCTGATGACGGCAACTCGGGCGTTCGGTACGACGGCTTCAGAGGGATCCGTAACGCGCCCGCTGAGCGAGGCATTGGTGGATTGGGCGTGCAGCAGCGCAGTCATTGAAAAAAACAGAGCCGCGACCGTCAGGGAGCGGTTGTCAGGAATTGCGGCGAATAGGCGACTACGCACAGTTCACTCCCGGGTATGTGCACGACGAGGTATGGCCCAATCATACTGCGAATCCCCGCACGGCGTGATCCCCCGAAGGCGTGAATTTACGAATAACACTTTCGAGTTACGCGGGCATACCCCGGAACGAGTGGAGAGCAATAACTATAGGGATATCAGAGCGATTGAGCGATAATTGTGTCGTCATCATGAGGGGAGCGCGCACCCGCGCACGATTCGCCGTAACACTGGGACTGGCGCTGGCGTGCCCTTGTGCATTCGCGCTGAATCCGGCGCTCGATATCAGCCAGTACGCGCACAAGGCATGGAAGGTCAGCGAAGGTTTCACCAGAGGCGCTATCAACGCGATTGCCCAGACCCCCGATGGCTATCTCTGGCTGGGCACGGAATTCGGCTTGCTCCGCTTTGATGGGGTCCGGGCCGTAGAATGGACGCCGCCGGCGGACCAGCAACTGCCCAGCAACGCGATCGTGCGTCTCCTCGTAACCCGCAATGGCACTCTCTGGATCGGAACACTTAAAGGGCTCGCGAGTTGGAAGGGCGGCCGGTTCACTACATATGCGGAACTTGCCGGGTTGGACGTTCTCGCGCTCCTGGAGGATCACGAGGGCACCGTGTGGGCCGGTGCAATTGGCGTACCCAATGGGAGATTGTGCGCGATTCGGAGCGGTGCTCTCAAGTGCCAGGGAGAGGACGGCACCCTTGATGGCGGCGTGGTCTCCTTGTGCGAGTGGAAGGGCGCGCTCTGGGCGGGGACATCAACCGCCGGGCTGTGGAGATGGAAGCCTGGCCCTCCGCGACTCTATTCGGTGCCGGGCTCGGTATCCTCAGTCCTGGATCTGATCGAAGGCGATAATGGCGCGCTCTGGATCGCCAAAAATGGCGGCATCAGAGAGCTCACGGATGGCAAGGTCGAAGCACATCCGCTTCCGGTCAACGGGCAGTTCAATCCAGGCAAGCTGCTCCGGGACCGCGAGGGCGGTCTATGGATCGGAACGGCGGGCCAAGGCCTTTGGCATTTGCATCAGGGGAGGGCGGACGTGTTCGCGTCGGCCGACGGTCTCTCGAGCGATCTTGTGCGCCGGCTTTTTGAGGATCGGGAAGGAAATATTTGGGCGGCAACCAGCGACGGCCTCGACCGCTTTCGCGATTTCGCGGTTCCCACAATTTCGATGAGGCAGGGTCTGTCGGGTGGCGGTGTTGGTTCTGTCCTTGCCGCCCGGGATGGCAGCGTTTGGGTGGCTACAGGCGATGGCTTGAATCATTGGAGCAATGGGCAAATCACGGTTTATCGCAAGCGAACCGGCGGCTCGCTCTCACGTCTGGCCCTCCCACCCAACGTTCGTGAAAAGTACGACGAGAAGCTGCCTCAAAATTCCGTGGAGTCTTTGTTTGAGGACAGCCGCGGGCGAATCTGGGTCCCGACACTGGACGGGCTAGCCTACCTGGAGAATGACCGGTTTATTCCAGTGGGCTCGCCGCTGGGTATGTTTCTGGTGCATTCCATAGCCGAAGACGGCGCGGGAAATCTCTGGGTCGCCGACCAATTCCGCGGACTACTGCGCCTGCTTGACGGAAAACTAGTGCAAGAGATTCCTTGGGAACGGCTTGGACATAAAGATTCTTCGGGCCCTGTGGTCTCGGACCACGGGCAGGATGGTCTTTGGCTCGGGTTTTATCAGGGTGGCTTGGCCTACTTCAAGGACGGGCAGATCCGCGCATCGTACTCAAGCGCCGACGGCTTGGGGCAGGGGCATGTCTACGACCTGCGATTTGAGAAGGATGGCGCTCTTTGGGCAGCAACCGATGGTGGGCTCAGCCGGTTCAAGAACGGCCGCATCGCCACGCTGACGCGCAAAAACGGATTGCCCTGCGATGCAGTCCACGCGATGATCGAGGACGACGATCATTCGTTGTGGCTGCGGCTGGAGTGTGGCATGGCACGTATCGCCCGCCGCGAGTTGGACGCATGGCCGGCTGATTCGAATCGCACGATCCAGGCCACGGTTTTCGATAGCTCCGACGGCGTCCGGAGCAGGGCCTTGCCGGGGGGGTATACTCCGCGCGCCGCCAAGTCGGCGGATGGGAAGCTGTGGTTCGTGACGGAAGGAGGCGTGAACGTCGTCGATCCGCACCACCTTCCTTTTAATAAGCTGCCCCCGACGGTGCACATCGAGCAGGTGATCGCCGACCGCAAAACCTATGCCGCCGGCGCGAAACTGCCTCCGCTGGTGCGCGATGTGGAGATCGACTATACCGCCCTCAGCTTCGTCGTGCCGGAGAAGAACCGCTTCCGCTACAAGCTGGAAG